>NZ_JBFBAD010000007.1:0-104187 GCF_040682075.1 Actinoplanes sp. NPDC051411
ACTGCGGTGGGCAGCCGCCGTGAGAGCGAACCCACCGGTCACCTCGACCCAGCCTGGCCGGGCTGCGGTCGTAGATCAATGAAACAAGTAGCCGCCGTCCGTGCTCGTTGTCGCCGGTAGTGGTTCTGCGGCTGAGTGGATGGTTCAATGCTGGGCGATCAGCTCGTCGATTCGTCGCGCGCGGTGGGTGACTGCGGGGTTGTCGAGCGGGTAGTGCCGTGGTGGTCCGAGCCAGCGGCAGAGTTGACGTAGCCCTAGCAGGATTGCGCTGCGGCGAATGTCTTCTAGGTGGTCGGCGGGCAGGGTTTGTATCCCTGAGTAGCCGCGTAGTAGGGCGGGCAGTAGGGTGGCGGGGCTGCTTTCCTGGTCGTGCAGGTGGAAGTGGCCGAGGTCGAACAGTGGTTCGGTGCCACGGATCTCTCCGAAATCGATGAGGCCGGTGTAGCGGTCGCCGGCACAGAATATCGGCGTCAGGTCGAAGTCGCCGTGCGACAGCACTGCTGAGGTCAGCAGTCTGGTGCGCTCATGTTCGATGAGATCTTCGATGATGGTGAGGTCGGCCTGGTTGAACAGGAATGCCAATGGGCCAGGCCATGGATGCGGAAGGTAGGAAACTAGGAAGTTCTCGTATTGCGGATACTCGGCTTGTAGTGGCCAGCGGTGGTTGCGTCTGCGGACGAAACCGAATCCGTCGGCTGGTATCTGGTTGATGACGGCGAGGTCGGCGCCGGCTTGCTCGACGATCGACGCTGCCCGCGCCGGGTCAGCGATCTCCGCCGCCGAGACACCTGGGATTTCGGTGGTGATCATTGTTGAGCGGACGATGTCTGCGTTGAAGGGTTCGACGTGGACGATGTCGGCGACCTTCACGCCGAGGCTGCGGAGGCGTCGGTGCAGCTCGGCTTCGGTCTCGAGGTTTTCATCGGCTTCTTCGGCGATGCGCAGGTAGAAGACCTCTGAGCCTCGCCAGATCCGGTAGACCTGGGTTGAAACACCGTCCGGAGTGCGTTGGTAGCTCAACGGGACAGAGGCGCCGAAGACCCTGTGGAGGAGCGCGTTGATGGCGGCGTTGTCGATGTCGGCCTTCCGAGACAACCGCAGTCCTCCAACACACCGGGCAGAGTCATGAGGTGTCCACTTTACGGATGGCGGGGCCTCCCCTTACAGAACCGTGGCCGCACTCATTTGCCGCCGAGTTGGCGCGGTATCCCGGCTGATCTTGCGAGCGATCACGGCATGCTGTCCTTGGGCTGGTGGCCGAGCCGGGTTATCGCCGGTGTTCGGCATCGGAGGTTGCGCGAGCGCGGACCCGCTCGAGGCGCAGGAGCGCTACGGCGGATCGCGCGGCTGGCGCTGCTTCGGCCGAGTGCTGCGGCACCGTTGCGGAACCGAGGGTCTCGAGCCTAGCCTCGCCGTCATCGAAGAGGACCAGCTCAACCCCGCCCATACGTTCGAGACGTTCGTCGTCTCCGCAGCCAACCGTTTCGCACACGCCGCGGCTGTCGCCGTAGCCGAGTCACCGGCGGGGCCCTACAACCCGCTGTTCATCTACGGGGGTCCCGGGCTGGGCGAGACACACCTGCTGCAAGCAATCAGGCTGTACGCCGAGAAGGTCGACGACACGCGGATTGTCCGATACGTGGCAGCCCGGCACTTTATCGATGAGCTCCTCCTTTCGCCGCTGCAGGACGAGACCAAGGCCTTCCGGCGCCGCTACCGCGAGGTCGACATCTTGCTGATCGACGACATCCAGGTTTTGGCGGACAGCGAGCGAGCACAAGACGAGTTCTTCCACACCTTCAACGCCCTGCACGACGCCAACAAGCAGATCGTCATCAGTTCCAACCGCTCACCGCGGCAACTGTTCACTCTGGATGACCGCCTGCGGACCCGCTTCGAGTGGGGCCTGATTGCGGACATCCAACCACCGGACCAGGGCACCCTGGTCACACTGCGACGGAAGTGAGCCTCCCCGGACCCGATGTGCACGGATCTGCCGCAGAGACCGCGCACAAGCTCTTCGCAAGCCGCTACGAACCGTGAGCGTTCCCTCGGCCAGCAGCACTCAGCGCCTTAACAGCCCGGCCGGATGCCTGCGTGCGTGCGTGTTCAAGGTCGGCAGCGTTCATCCGCAGCAGCCACGGGTCGTTAGTGCCGTCGAGAGCGGCATGCGTAGAGGCTACGGAGTTCGACTGATTTAGGACCATGATTTCCGGGCGTCTCGGAGGCCGCTGACATCCCTCGCCTGGTTGGGGCGTTCAACTGCGTCGCAGCGTCGTCTTCTGCCGCGGATCGTGTGCGGCGCCCAGGGCAGCCGTCACCCTCGGCACGTGCCCGCGCTGCTCGGCGCACGGACATAGCCGATGAGCGGGCAGGTGATCATGCAGTGCCTCGTTAGTGGCCACTTTCCTCGGCCGTTGTCGTCCGCCCGGTCGTTGGCTGTTGGGCGTTCACCCGGAGTCGTGCTCGAAGCGGCACAGCCCTATCGCTCTTGTGTCTTGCGTCACATATGAAACAGGGCGGTGGAGTCAGCCCGTGCAGACACGGAAACCGCTGACGGTTGAAAGAGGAGCACCATGCGCGAGGAATTCCGCACGATCGAGTGGGCCGAGCCGCCGATCGGTGATCTCGTCGAAAAAGCGGTGGCCCATGGCCGCCGGATGCGCACCGTGAAGCGACTGCGGGCCGGCGGTGCCGGCCTGGCCGTGCTCATCGTGACCGGCTTGGCCGCGATCCCCATCGTTCGCGGCACCGGAGGACCGGGTTCGGAGACGCCCGCGGTCGTCGTCGCGGCAACCCCGTCCGCGGCGGCGAGCAGTTCTCCGCCCCCCGCCCTTCGGGTCAAGGCCACACCGGCCGGCATGCTCGAACTGCTGCTGCAGAACTTGCCTAAGGGCAAGACCAGCCATTACGCCGGCATCACGGAGGACGGCGACGTGTCGGTGCAGACCTTCCTCGACAGCGGTAACGGGCCCGGCATGATCCGGTTGCACGTGATGACGCGCAAGGAGTCGGACTTCAGCGGTCTCGGTACCTGGATCTCGCTCGGCAACGGGACGAAGTACATGACCAAGTCGGCTCCCGGCAACTGCTACCAGCACACCATCGTGTGGGTACATCACCCCGACAACACCCTCCTGCAGTTCGACCTGGCCAACTGCCCGGTCGTGGACGGCACGACGATCAAGCAGCCCCTGACCGCACGTGAGGCCGCGGAGGTGGGCGCAGACCCCCGGTGGGGTCTGAAGATCGACCCGGAGCTGAACACGAAGGGCGCCGCCGCCTTCCCGCATCTGTCGACGAAGTTCCCCAAGTGAGCGGCGCCGACGACGACTTCGCGGAGTATGCCCGGGCCTCCGCGAGCCAGCTGCGGCGTACCGCTTACCTGTTGTGCCGTGACTGGGACCTGGCCGCTGATCTGACCCAGACGACACTGGCCCGGATGTTCGTGCGCTGGCACCAGATCAGCCGGCGCGACAATCCCCACGCGTACGCCCGGCAGGTGCTCTCACGCGCCTTCCTGGACCACCATCGGGCCAAACGCTCGCACGAGGTGGTGACCGCCGAATTCAACGACGTGCCAGGAAGGCATGAGGACGCTGATCTGCGGCTTACGCTCATCGATGCGCTCGGCCGGCTACCACCGCGCGATCGGGCCATCGTGGTGCTGCGCTACTGGGAAGATCTCAGCGTCGAGGCGGTCGCCGAGATCCTCGGCCTGCCGGCCGGCACGGTGACCTCTCAGAGCGCCCGCTCACTGACCCGACTACGCCACCTGCTCGGCCGATCGGCCGAACCGACGTCTGGAAACTCGTTGTTCGGCTGAACCACATCGAGGCGAGTTCGGCACAACCGGGCCCGGCGGGCGAACGAGCTGGGCAGGATCGTGGGGCGAAATCCCATCAGGCCGTCATTCGTGAGCTCCGGCGGTACCTGGCACCGGCGCTGCCCGAGTTGTCAGAGGTTCCGGACCTGCGCCTGATCGACATGGTGATCTGGACGTCGCAGGACGACCGCATGCCACGACGTATCAAGCAAGGGCCGCGATGGATCGACAGGGAACCGAAGGCCCATGTCACCAAAGAAGACCTTGCACCCGAGCCGGTCTGACTCATGGCGTCCGCCGGTGAAGGTTGGAGCCAAGACGTTAACGCCTAGCTGCCTGGGCTGGCACAGAGTGATACGGCGGGCGGGCCGCTTCTTACTCAGTTGACCGTTTCTCGCATGCGCTGCTCGGCCATCGCGCTGCGTATCACCAGCAGGCGTAGTTCGAGTTCGTCGGACACTATCGCGGCCAGGTGCTCCAGGGCGGTCAACTGTTGTTGCGTCGCCTCGCGCGGCCGGTTGTCGATCACGTTGACCGTGCCCAGTCGGTAGCCGTCGTAAGTCCGGATCGGCGCTGCCGCGTAGAACCGCAGGCCCAGCTCGCCGCGGACGAGGGGGTGCTCGTGCGTCCGCGGGTCGGTGGCCGCGTTGTTGACCACATAGACGCCGTCCTGGGCGATGGCCGACGCACACAGACCGGGCTCCGGGCCCACCTCGCGGACGTCAGGCAGGCCGTAGGCAGCGGCCAGCCAAACGCGATGCTGCTCGACCAGCGACACCGTCGCGATCGGAGTGCCGAAAAGGGCGGCAGCGACGAATGCGATCCGTTCGTACGTGTCGTCGACCGGCTCATCCACCAATTGGTAGCGGCGCACCGCATCGAGCCGCGCCTGCTCCTCGGGGCCGTCCAGGTATTCGTAGGTACCGCTGCACCTCATGACATGTCTCCCCACCCAGATGATCACTCTCGGTCACATCGAGCCTAGTGAGCGTGCGCGGTGGCCGGCTATGCCCGCGCAAGGCACTTCGAAGTGGAACTGCCTGCGCGCCGCAAGCGTCGCACACCGTGTCCGACTCTCCGCGGCCCAGCGCGGCCGGCAGCGCGGCCTGCGGCTCCTCCACTGGCCCGCCATGCGATCAGAGGCTCAGCACAAGCAGCGCCGCGACGTCGGCTAGAGCGAAACACAGTCCGGATGCAGTCCAGCCGGCTTCGAGTCCCATGCGGCCGGCAGTAGATCGGTACACGTACGGTATCGGGCACTTGTCGGCGCCATCCAAGCAGTGGGAACTGCGGGAATGGCCAGCAGTTTCAGCTGCCAGTTCGTCGAGCGCTCGGTCGCCGACCGCTACGCGCGGGCCCAGAACTACGGGGTCGCGACAGCTGATCAGCCGGGCCGTCGACGGCGCCGGGGCTGGAGAATGACACCGAAGGCGCTGCCGGCCGGGAAGACTGGGGTGGCGGCCATGGCGACGCCGCGATCTGCGCTCCGGTCACCGGCAGCGTGGGCGAGATCTGGTCGAGCAAGCGCTGCGCCATGGTGGCGTCGATCTCGACGTCAGCGCTGATCCGGACATCGGCGGCGGTTGCCAGGTCCACGACGTCGTCGCCGGTGAACGCATCAGCTCCGAGAGTGCTCAGCCGTCGCGCGAACTCCTGCACATTGATCATCTGCAGCCTCATCCTCGGATTACCAATGATCCACCGTAACCCCTGCTTCGGTCGGGGGTTCCTGCGCCCACCGCCGGGGCCACTGCGGCCAACAGCGGTGCCAGCTGCTCGGCGGTCCCGTCTCTTCGGTGAGCTGATCGCACGCGAGGGGCCGGCAGAGCCGTCACACTCTGTGCAACCCATGCTGGCCCGCGACGCGCGGAAATGCCGATGACAATGCATCGGATATACCATTTCGCACTTTCCGGGGAACGCGCATGATCTTCTGCCACGCCGGCGTCGTCGGAAAAGGCGGGTGCACGGGCCGGGTCACGTACGACCAGCCTCGTTCCGCCGCCCAGGATCCGGGCGACGCGCCGACCCGGACGCCCGGTGGCGCCGGTAACCACGATCATGAAATCACCCTTGCTGTCGCCAGAACATCCGCGAACCGCGCCGGATCGAGGTCGAGGCCGCCCGGAACCCACGCGACGCCCGGCCCGGCCATCGAGGCCAGGATGTCGGACGGGGCCATCCCGGCCGACTGCATGAGGCGGATCTCGCGCGGGTTGATCGCCGGTGGCAGCGGCCCGTTGCCGAGGTCGGTGCCGTAGCGCACGCTTCCGCCGTACGAAAGAAATTGCCGCAAGTTGCCGACTGCGGTGACCGATTCCGGGGTTTTCGTCCCCCAGCCGTGGATGTCGAGCGTGCTGATCCACGTCATCCGGTCGGCGCAGGCGCGGACCAGGCCCTCGTCGAGTCGCGCTGTCCAGGGCGTGTGGGCGAGGAACTCGGCGCCGCAGTCGAGGGCCAGTTCGACGGTTCCGTCGCCCTCGGCGTGCACGACCACCGGCAACGCAAGCGCATGCGCGGAATCGGCAACAGCCGTCATCGTCTTGAGCGAAAGCAGCGGGCCGCCCGCATGCGCCGTCATCTTGATCAGCGTGGCCCCGGCGCGATGCGCCTCGCCGACCGCGTCCGCGGCCTCGTCGGGCGATGTGAGCGAACGCCAGCTTCCGGCCGGCGCCCACGCCCGGTCGCTCGGATAGCCGCCCGGCGCGTTGAGAAACGGCCCCGCGAAACGAATTTTCGGCAGTTTTCGGCCGCCCCCGGACCGCCCCCACCCCGTACTGGGTGGGGCCAGTAAATCACCCGCCCCCGACAACTTCCCGTCGTTGTCCACAGGGGCTGCCCGCCGGGCCAGGTCGGCGACCGTTTCCAGGACACCGCCCAGATCCCAGACCGCGCCGATGCCGCCCGCCCGCACCGTCGGCAGGTCGACCAGGGCCGAGTGCACATGATGGTCGGTGAGGCCGGGCAGCAGGGTCCCCGGCCGCCGGTCCACAGTGTCCGGAGCGGCCATCGGCACAACGTCGTCGCCGGACAGCCGCAGCCCCTGACCGGATTTCCACTCGCCGTCCCACCACAGCGACTCGGCCGCGAGAAGTTGCGTCACGACTGCTTGGCGAGCAGCTCGCGCAGGACCGACAGCCCCCGGTGCACCTCGCCGAAACTGGTGCTCAGCGGGGCCGGCCCGATCCGCAAGCCGTCCGGCTGCCGGTAGTCGGGGATCACCCCGCTCTCCCACAGCGGGTCGAGCAGATCGGCGAACCCGGGCCGCCGCAGCGTCACGTGGCCGCCCCGCCGAGCCGGGTCGCGCGGCGAGACCACCGAAACGCCGAGCGGGGCCAGCCACGCGTCGGCGAGTCGCAGAGCATATTCGGTCAGCAGCACCGACTTCGCGCGGACCGCCTCGATCCCGGCCGACGCCAGCATGTCGAGGTTGGCGTGCAGCGGCACCATCGCCAGGATCGCCGGGGTGCCGCTGAGCAGCGCCCGCGCCCCCTCGGCCGGCTGGTAGCCGGGGCCCATCTCGAACGACGCCCGGTGTCCCATCCAACCCCAGATCGGCTGCCGCAGCTCGGCGAGCAGCTCCCGGCGGGCGTACGCGAAGGCGGGCGCCCCCGGACCACCGTTGAGGTATTTGTAGGTGCAGCCGGCCGCCAGGTCGACGCCCCACGCGTCGAGCGAGATCGGCACCGACCCGGCCGAGTGGCACAGGTCCCACATCGCCAGGGCACCGGCCGAGTGCGCGACGCGGCTGATCTCGGCGACGTCGGCCATCCAGCCGGACCGGTAGGCGACGTGGCTGAACAGCACGAGCGCGGTGTCCTCGTCCACCGCCGAAGCCACCTGCGAAGCGTGGATGCCCTCGAGCGGGTCGGTCGAAATCCAGACCAGCTCGAGGTCGCGGTCGGCCGCGATGCCCTCGAGCACGTAGCGGTCGGTGGGGAAGTTGTCGGTGTCGAGCACGATCTTGCGGCGGCCCGGGCGGGCGGCGAGCGCGGCCCGGGCCAGCTTGTAGATCAGCACGGTCGTCGAGTCGCCGATCACGACCTGTCCCGGGGCGGCGCCGAGCGCGATCTGGCCGAGGCGGTCCCCGAGAACCAGAGGCCACTCCATCCAGCTGTCGGTCCAGCCGCGGATCAGCCGGCCCGCCCACTGGCGCTGGATGAACTGGTCCATCAGCGCGCCGGTCGCGGCCAGCGGGCGGCCGAGCGAGTTGCCGTCCAGATACGAGACGGCGTCGGCGTCGGCCGGGGTGATGAAGTCGTCGCGGTAGCGGGCCAGCGGGTCGGACGCGTCCAGGTCGGCGGCGCGTTCGAGGAGGTCGTCGCTCAACGGGGGACTCCGATCTCGGTGCGTACGGCGTACAGCTCGGGGAAGAACGTGAGGTCGAGGGCGGCCTTGAGGAAGTCGACGCCGCTGGAGCCACCGGTGCCGCGTTTGAAGCCGATCGTGCGTTCCACGGTCTTGAGGTGCCGGAACCGCCAGAGCTGGAAGTTCTCCTCCAGGTCGACCAGTTCCTCGCACGCCTCGTAGGCGCCCCAGAACTGCTCCGGGTCGGAGTAGATGCGCTTGAAGACCGGCACGAGGTCCTCGTTGAACGTGTACGGCAGGGTGACGTCGCGCTGCAGCAGCTCGACCGGCACGTCGTGGCCGTGCCGGGACAGATGGCGCAGGAACTCGTCGTAGACGCTGGGCGTTTCGAGGGCCTCGACGAGCAGCGAGCGGGCGTCCGGCTCGGCGTCGAAGATCGAGAGCATCCGGCGGTCCTTGTTGCCGAGCATGAACTCGACCGCCCGGTACTGGTAGGACTGGAAGCCGGACGAGGTGCCGAGGAAGCTGCGGAACTCGGCGTATTCGCTGGGCGTCAGCGTGGCCAGCACCGACCACTGCTCGGTCAGCGTGCGCTGGATGTGTTTGACCCGGGCCAGGCCCTTGAGCGCCGGCCGCAGCTCGTCCTTGGCCAGCTGGCGCTGCACCGCCCGCAGCTCGTGCAGCACCAGCTTGAGCCAGAGCTCCGAGGTCTGGTGCTGCAGGATGAACAGCAGCTCGTCGTGGTGTTCGGGGGTGCTCACGGGGTGCTGAGCGTGCAGGATCTCATCCAGGTGCAGGTAACGCCCGTACGAGAGGTTGACCTTGAAATCGCGGACGATGCCGTCCTCGAGAGGTCGCTGGTTCTCGGCCATCTCTGAAGGAGATCACACCAGGTCAGATGTTGGCGAGGCCGACCCAGCGCAGGCCGGAGTCGGGCTCGATCGCGGGCGGACGGGTCTGCGGATGCCAGGTGCGCAGCACGTAATCGTCGTCGTCGAGCGCGAACGCGCTGTATCGCGAGCGCATCAGAACCTCGGCGGAGGATGCCGGGGCGCCCTGGTGGACCGGGCCGCAGCACTCCGCGTACGGCAGACCGCGCCCGCAAGGGCAGAGAGCCTGTTTCGCCATGGTTCGTAGTCTCTCAGCCGGCCTGCTGTTCGACCACGATCCCGCTGATCACCTGCTGGCACCGGACCAGTTCGCTGATCAGGCCCTGCATCTCCTCGATCGCCTCCACCGCGTTCTGCGTGTCGGCCCGGATGCCGCCGACCTGGGTGCCGATCTCGCTGGTGGCGGTCGCGGTCTCGTTGGCCAGGTCCTTGACCTCGCTGGCCACTACGGCGAACCCGCGCCCGGCCTCCCCGGCCCGCGCGGCCTCGATGGTCGCGTTCAGCGCGAGCAGATTGGTCTGCTTGGCGATGGTGGCGATCAGTTGCACCACCTTGCCGATCTCGGTCCCCTTGGACTCCAGCCGCTGGATGACGGCGACCGCCATCTCGGCCGCCTTCACGGCGTTCCGGCAGGCGGTCGCCATGTCGCTGCTGACGTCGGCCAGCCGGTGCGCCGACTCCGGCGACTGCGCGGGCGCCGACCAGTCCTCCTGCTCGGCGGTGTCGGCCGCCCAGTCGTCACCCTGGTCCCACTCGCTCACTCCGCCACGATCCCATTCGGTGCCCGCCGTCGTCGGCGTTTCCCGCTATTCCGGCGGCGTCGCCCGGATGCCCGCGGCCAGTCCCCGCGCCCGGCTCGCCCTATTCCGGCGGCGTCGCCCGGATGCCCGCGGCCAGCCGCGCGCCCGGCTCGCCGAGGCGGGTGGCCAGGTCGATCAGCTCGGGGTGCGTGTCCGGCGGGATCGGGAAACGACGGCGGCTCCACCAGTTGTCGCCGAGGCCGTGAAGAAGGCGGTGGGCGGCGCTCAGCCCGCTGCGGGCCAGAGCCGGGTCGGCGTCGTGGGCCAGCAGTAGGGCGGCCCGCAGCTGCTCGTGCCGCGGGCGGGCCGCGGTCAGGCGGTAACCGGCACGGCGCACCTCCGGGCGCGGATCGGCGAGCAGCTGCCAGGGCAGCTCGGGCGGGGTGCGGCGGAACCGGAGAGCGTTTGCGGCCTCGCGGACGACCGCCGGAGCCGGGTCGCGAAGCAGGGGGAGGACGTCGTCCACCGGCATGCTGTCGAGTGCGGCCAGCGCGCGGATCGCCGCCGCCCGGAGTGGGGCGTCGGCCGAGGCGAGCAGGGGAGCGAGGAGGGCGGCGTCCGCGTAGACGCCGGTCTCTCCGAGACCGGCGATCGAACCCGGGCTCGGCGCGGTGGTCACGGTGACCCGGTAATGCGCGGCCGCATCGGTGGTGCGGCTTCTCGCGTACGCACGGACGAGTGCCGCCCCATCGTCGAGCGCCGCGGTCAGGTCGTCGTCGTGGCCGAGCTTGACGAGACCGATGAGCGCTTCGACGCGTACGCCCGCAAACCGTGACCGCGCCAGCGACCGCAACGTCTTCCGGTCGCCTCGGCGTACCGCCTCGGCGCGGGCGGCCCCGGCCGCCCAGCCGCGAATGATCGTGTCGCCGTCGTGCCCGGCCCGCCGAACCTGCTCGGCGTAGTCGACCCGGCCCTGCTCGCGGGCGATCTCGAAGCCGAGCCGCCGGGCGTAGGTCTCCCGGCTCGCCAGCAGCGCCGGGCCGAACCGGTCGAATTCCGCCCGCACCCGGTCACGGATGGTGTCGATCGCCCAGCCGCCACGATCCCGGCCGGCCACGTAGACGGCCATCGGCACCGCGGCGGCCAGGCGCTCGGGGGTGCCGATGCGGCGGCTCACGATCGTGCGAGCGGCGTCGCGCACCGGCTCGGCCCAGTCGGCGGTCCGCAGGACGAGGAAGGGCAGGTATTGGATCTCGAACCCGGCCTGCATGATGTTGACGGCGCGTTCCCGCGTGCCGAAGTAGCGCGCCCACGACGCCACCACGAGCACGATCGGCCCGCGTTCGCCGGCCGCGAACCGATCGACGAGCGCCGAGTGGGCCCCGGAGGCCGCAACGAAGTGCCCACGCAGCGGGCCTGACTCGTGAGAAACCCAGCGCTGGGCCCGCGTCCGGCCGTCCATCCTCGCGGTCAGCCGCACCCGCCGGCCGAGCGCCGTCACCGCGCCGAGGGCGTCCTTCTCGTCGACTTCGCCGAGCATGCCACCGAGCCGGTCAAGGGCCTCGTCGTCGAGCGGGCCGACCTGCTGAAGCGCATCCGCGAAGTTCACGACGCCATCGTGCCGGGCCGGGTCCGGCGGCCGCTCCTGCTTTTCCGGGCTGTGCGCCTTACCGAACCGAGGTTTGCGGCCGCATTCGGCGGGTGGTGCGTTATGGAACCGTGGTGTAAGCGGTGACGGATCCTGCGGCGACGGGGGTTGCGGAGAGTGGTTGCTTACTCGCATAAGTTCCGGTGCCGCGTGGCGCGGGTGGGCACTCCGCGCAACATCGTCGAAACAATGGTTGCGGGCTCTGCCGGGACTTATGACGGAGTCTGCAAGTCCGGTCACGGTTTGAAAGATCACCTGCAAACGCCTGTGCTGGTTTTGCAGTGCGCTGACGTAGGATTCCGCCGTGACCAAACGTCTAGCCGAGGTGGCTAAGAAGGCCGGGGTCAGCGAGGCGACCGTGAGCCGCGTGCTCAACGGGCGCAACGGTGTCTCCGAGGCCACCCGGGCGTCGGTGCTGACCGCGCTCGATGTCCTGGGTTATGAGCGGCCCACCAAACTGCGGGGCGAGCGGGGCCGGCTGGTCGGCCTCGTCCTGCCCGAACTGCAAAACCCGATCTTCCCCGCGCTGGCCGAGGTGGTCACCGCCTCGCTCGCGCAGCGTGGGTTCACCCCGCTGCTGGCCGCCCGCACGATCGGCGGCGTGCCCGAGCGCGACTACATCGAGATGCTGCTCGACCATCAGGTGTCGGGGGTGGTCTTCGCCGGCGGGTCGTACGCGCTGGCCGACGCCGAGCACGGGCACTACCGGGCGCTGACCGACCGTCGCATGCCGGTGGTCATGGTCAACGCGGGCGTCGACGACCTGGGGTTCCCGCACATCTCGACCGACGACGCGGTCGCGGTCGAGCAGGCGTACGGGCATCTGAAGTCGCTGGGGCACCAGCGCGTCGGCATGGTCATGGGTCCGGAGGACCATGTGCCGTCGCGGCGCAAGATAAACGCCCTGGCCCAGATCGCCGGGGTGCAGGGGGAGTCGTGGTTCGTCGAGCGCACGACGTTCTCGATGGAGAGTGCCCGGCTGGCCGCGGCGCGCCTGATCGAGAAGGGCGTGACCGGCATGATCTGCGCCAGTGACGTGATCGCGCTCGGGTCGATCCGGGCCGCCCGCCGGCTCGGCCTCGAGGTGCCGCGGGACATCTCGGTGGTCGGCTACGACGACTCGGCGCTGATGACCTGCACCGACCCGCCGTTGACGACCGTGCGGCAGCCGATCGAGATGATGGGCCAGGCGGCGGTCGACCTGCTCGTCAACCAGATCGAGGGCAGCGGTGTCGCGGCCGACGAGCTGCTGTTCGAGCCCGAGCTGGTGGTGCGCGGCTCGACGGGTCCCGCGTTGACCCGGGTCTAGCAGCACGAACGTACGGAAAGGGCGGGCCTGCGGGCCCGCCCTTTCTTCATGTCGAAGGCCGGTCCTGTGGACATCTGTCGGGCTTTCAGTCGCATCTTTTCAAAGCTCAGTCGAAACCTTGCCGAAATACGACGGCCTAGTTACAGTGACTCCACTCACGCAGGGCCTCGGCCAGACCCGGGATCACGCGGTGACGACAGCGCAGATCAGTGAAATTCATGGATAGCTTCGTTCGGCGAAGGGATGGACTGATGTCCGTACCGCATTACCGGAAGGCCATGGCGGCGGCCCTGGCGGCCGGCCTGGGTTTCAGCCTGGCGGCGTGCTCGACCAAGAGCAGCGATGACAGCGGTTCCAAGAGCGCCGGCGGCAAGGTGACCATCTCGGTCGACTGCCAGCCGGACGCCTCGCAGAAGGACCTGCAGAAGGACTGGAACGACGACGTCACCGCCTTCGAGGCGGCGAACCCCAACATCACGATCAAGAGCGTGAGTGTCGGCCAGCAGTGCGACAACCCGCCGGACTTCACGGCCCGCCTCACCGGCGGCACCGAGAGCGACGTCTTCTACGCGTACATGACCGACGTCCAGCAGGTGCTCGACTCCGGCCAGGCGATGGACATCAGCCAGTACGCGACCAAGGACAACATCCCGACCTGGGACGACATCGACCCGCAGGCCAAGGCGATCTTCCAGGACGGCGGTAAGCAGTACGCCATCCCGACGAAGAACTACTCGATGGGCCTGCTCTACAACAAGACGCTCTTCGCCAAGGCCGGTCTCGACGTCGCCAACCCGCCCAAGACGTGGGCCGACGTCCGCGCCGCGGCCAAGAAGATCGCCGCGCTGGGCGGCGGCGTCGCCGGCTACGGCGACTACAGCGCCGGCAACACCGGCGGCTGGCACTACACCGCCGAGCTGTACTCGCAGGGCGGCCAGATGCTCAGCGACGACAGCAAGAAGGCCGACTTCAACAACCCGATGGGCAAGCAGGTCCTGCAGAACCTGAAGGACATGCGCTTCACCGACAACAGCATGGGCACCCGCCAGCTGCTGCAGTGGCCCGACCTGCTGACCCTCGCCGCGTCGAACAAGGTCGGCATGCTGATCGGCGCGCCCGACGTCACCACCGCGATCGTCACCCAGTTCAAGGGCAAGTACCAGGACTGGGCGATGGGCCCGATGCCCGGCCAGGACGGCCCGGCCAAGGCCACCCTGGGCGGCGGTGAGGGTTACTTCTTCAAGAAGGGCCTCACGCCCGACCAGGTCAAGGCCGGCCTGAAGTGGCTCGCCTTCGAGAAGCTGACCCCAGGCAAGGGGCAGTTCGACTACCCCCGGGCCAAGCCGCAGAACCAGCCGGTCGGCCTGCCCGAGCCGCAGCTGTTCACCAACGGCAGCCCGTCGGCGACGCAGGAGCAGGCGGACCGCAAGGCCAACGCCAACCTGCCGGCCGAGAACTTCGCCCTCTTCGAGCAGAACCCGGTGCCGGTCAAGGTCGAGCCGAAGAACGCCCAGGCGATCTACGCGGTGCTCGACAGCGCGATGTCCAGCGTCCTGACCAAGCAGAACGCCAACGTCGACCAGCTGTTGTCGACCGCGGAGACCAAGGTCAACACGCTGATGGCCTCCGGTAGCTGACCGAGCCAGCAGATGCGGGGGCCGGAAGGCCCCCGCATCGAGGAGAAGGAGTCTCCCTTGGCGACCACCACCGTCCCGGACGCCACCAGGCGGCCGCGCCGGGCGTCCTCGCCCTATCTCGCGCGGGCCCGGAAGACGGGCGCCGGCCGCAAGTTCCAGGACAACGTCACCGGATACACGTTCCTGATCGGGGCGGTCTTCTGCTTCGCCCTCTTCTACTGGTACCCGATGATCCGCGGCGTCCTGATGAGCTTCCAGCACACGCGGCGCGGCGTGACCACCTGGGTGGGCTGGGACAACTACGTCCGCATCGTGCACGACCCGAGCTTCTGGACCGCGTGGAAGAACACGCTCTACTTCACGGTTCTGGCCCTGCTTCTCGGCTACGCGGTGCCGTTCTTCGTCGCGATCCTGCTCAACGAGCTGCGGCACGCCAAGGGTTACCTGCGGATCCTGGTCTACCTGCCGGTGATGCTCCCGCCGGCCTCGTCGCTGTTCCTCTTCAAGTACTACGCGTACGACCCGAGCAAGGCCGGTCTGTTCAACGCGATCCTGAGCGCCCTGCACCTGCCGACCTCGCAGTGGATGCAGTCGACGCAGGTCGCGGTCCCGGCCATGGTGATCGCCTCGACGTGGATGAACATGGGCAGCGCGGTCCTGATCTATCTGGCGTCCCTGCAGACCATCCCGGGCGAGCTCTACGAGGCGGCCGAACTGGACGGCGCCGGCATCTTCCGCCGGATCTGGAGCGTGACCGTCCCGCAGACCCGGCTGATCCTGGCGTTGCTCGCGATGCTGCAGATCGTCGCCACCATGCAGCTGTTCATCGAGCCGCTGATCCTGGCCAACGGCGCCGGCACCGAGGACTCGGCCACGTCCGTGGCCTACATGATCTACCAGCACGGGTTCTTCCAGAACGACCTCAACGGCGCCGCGGCGCTGGGCGTCATCATGCTGCTGGTCCTCGCCGCCTTCTCGGCCGTCTACGTGCGGCTGACCACGAAGGAGAACGCCTGATGGCCAAGACAACCGACTCCGGGAGCCGGACCCTCATCTCCGACGCTCAGATCGGCCGGGGCCGCGGCCGGGTCTTCTACTGGATCGTGCTCGTCGCGGTGGTGCTCGTCTTCACCCTCGTCTTCATCGGGCCGCTCTACTGGATGGTCACCGGCGCGCTCAAGTCGGGTCAGGAGATCGCGCGGACCCCGCCGACGCTGTTCCCGAAACATCCCGAGGCGTCGAACTACTCCGACGCGTGGAACAACCTCAACCTCGGCAAGTTGATGTTCAACACGTTCTACTACGCGGCCGGCGCGGTGATCTTCCAGCTCATCTTCGACACGGCGGCGGCGTACGCGCTGTCCAAGCTCCGCCCGATCTTCGGCAACGTGGTCCTGGGGCTGATGCTCGCGACGCTGATGATCCCGGCGATGGTGCTGATCGTCCCGCAGTACGTGACCGCGATCGACCTGCCGGTCGTGCACCTCAGCCTGCTCGACTCGCCGTGGGCGATCTGGCTGCCGCTGATCGCCAACGCGTTCAACATCTTCCTGCTCAAGCGGTTCTTCGACTCGATCCCCGAGGACCTGATGGCGGCGGCCATGGTGGACGGCGCGTCGCCGCTGCGGACGCTCTGGTCGATCATCCTGCCGATGTCGCGGCCGATCCTCGGCGTGGTCTCGATCTTCGGGGTGACCGCGGTCTGGAAGGACTTCCTCTGGCCGAAGCTGGTGATGCCGTCGACGGAGACGCAGACCCTCAGCGTCGGCATCTACGCGTTCTCCGGCGGCTCCCCGATGAACGTGGTCGTCGCCGCCTCGGTCATCGCCGCGATCCCGACCGTGGTCATCTTCCTGATCTTCCAGCGCAACATCATGGCCGGCCTGACCACCGGCAGCCTCAAGGGCTAGCCCTTTCTCAAAGATCGCCGGGCCGAACGCCCGGCCGATGAAGGGCGCCCGAAATCAACGAAATATACGCAGAAAGCAGGTGCTTGTGTCCACAACAGACGGTGGTCCGTGGTGGCGTAGCGCGGTTATCTACCAGGTGTACCCGCGAAGCTTCGCCGACGGGAACGGCGACGGCGTCGGGGACATCGGCGGCATCCGCGCGCACCTGGGACATCTGCGCGACCTCGGCGTCGACGCGATCTGGATGAGCCCGTGGTACCCGTCGCCGATGGCCGACGCCGGCTACGACGTGGCCGACTTCCGCGACATCGACCCGGTCTTCGGCAGCCTGACCGAAGCCGAGACGCTGATCGAGGAGGCGCACGCGGCCGGCATCCGCATGATCGTCGACATCGTGCCCAACCACATCTCGAGCGAGCACCCCTGGTTCAAGGCCGCCCTGGCCGACCCGGACGCGCCCGAGCGGGAGCTGTTCTGGTTCCGGCCCGGGCGGGGCGAGAACGGCGACGAGATGCCGACGGACTGGCGAGGGGAGTTCGACGGCACGACCTGGACGCGTACGGCGGACGGGCAGTGGTATCTGCACCTGTTCGCCCCGGAGCAGCCCGACCTCAACTGGGACCACCCCAAGGTGCGGGAGGAGTTCGAGAGCATCCTGCGGTTCTGGTTCGACCGCGGAGTCGACGGCATCCGCATCGACTCGGCCGCGCTGTTGCTCAAGGACCCGTCACTGCCCGAGGTCATGGCGGACACCCCGCATCCGTTCCACGATCTCGACGGGGTCCACGACGTCTATCGCGCCTGGCGCCGCGTTTCCGACTCGTACGACGGGGACCGCGCCCTCATCGGCGAGGTCTGGATGCCGGAGGTCGAGCGGTTCGCCAACTACCTCCGCCCCGACGAACTGCACGCCGCGTTCAACTTCGACCTCCTCGGCTGCGCCTGGGATCCGGTGCTGATGCGGGAGAGCATCGACCGTACGCTCCACGCCCACGCCGCGGTCGGCGCACCCGCCACCTGGGTTCTGTCCAATCACGACGTGACCCGGCACGTCACCCGCTACGGCCGGGAAGACACCACCTTCAGCTTCGACAACAACCTCGACGGCACGCCGGTCGACCTCGAACTCGGCACCCGCCGGGCCCGCGCGGCCGCCCTGCTGTCGCTCTCCCTGCCCGGCGCCACCTACATCTACCAGGGCGATGAGCTCGGGCTCTGGGAAAACGAGGCGATCCCTGAAGATCAGCGTCAGGACCCGATGTGGGCCCGGCGTGGGCACGGTCGCGAAGGCTGCCGCGTGCCGCTGCCCTGGTCAGGCGACGAGTCGCCGTTCGGGTTCAGCACCGTCACGCCGTGGCTGCCCCAGCCCGCGGACTGGAAGGGGCTGACCGCCCAGGCCCAGAGCGGTGACCCGAGTTCGATGCTCTCGTTGTATCGGTCCGCGATCGCGCTGCGCCGAGCCGAGCCGGGCCTGCACGAACCGGCGATGGCGTGGATCGACCTGCATCCGGAGGTTCTCGCCTACTGCCGCGGCGCGGCGTTCGCCTGCGTCGTCAACATGTCCGGAGCGTCGGTCGCGCTGCCGGACCACGAGTCCCTTCTGCTCGCCAGTGGCCCTCTCGACGGTGACCGCATCCCCCCGGACACCGCCGTTTGGCTGCGCATGCGCTGAGTCCTGCCGGCGCCGCCCTCCACCGGGCGGCGCCGGGCAGCGCGGTCAAGGCGATCAGGAGGCAGGGGTTCACTCACCAGAAAGGTGCGCTCCCGCCATGCACAAACTCAGAAGACGACTTCTCGCCGCGGCTGCCGCGGTCGGGGTCGTTTCCGCCCTCATCTCCGCTCCCACGATGGCGATGGCCGCCGGTCCCAACCTGGCCGCCGGCAAGACCTTTACCGCCAGCAGCTTCACCGACGTCTACCCGGCCGGCAACGCGGGTGACGGCAACGCCAACTCCTATTGGGAGAGCCAGAACAACGCCTTCCCGCAGTGGCTCCAGGTCGACCTGGGCTCCTCGGTCGCGATCAACCAGCTGGTCCTCAAGCTGCCGCCGGCCACCTCGTGGGCGACCCGCACCGAGACACTGTCCGTGCAGGGCAGCACCAACAACTCGGCCTTCAGCAACCTGGTGGCGAGCGCCGGATACACGTTCAACCCGGCCACCGGCAACACCGCGACGATCAACCTGAGCGGGCAGGCGACGACCCGATACGTACGCCTGAACTTCACCGGAAACACCGGCTGGTCGGCCGGCCAGCTCTCCGAGATGGAGGTGTACGGTCCGGCCAGCGGTGACACCACCGCCCCGTCGGCGCCGTCCAACCTGGCCTACACCCAGCCGGCGTCCGGGCAGATCCGGTTGTCCTGGAACGCCTCGACCGACAACGTGGGCGTCACCGGCTACGACATCTATGCCAACGGCAGCCTGCTGACCACGGTCGGCAATGTCCTCACTTTCACGGACATGCGGGCGGACAGCGCCACGGTTTCCTATTTCGTGCGCGCCCACGACGCGGCCGGCAACCAGTCCGGCAACAGCAACACGGTGACCCGCACCGGCGCGAGCGGTGACAGCCAGGCGCCGACCACGCCGGGGACGCTGTCGTACACCCAGCCGGCCGGCGGCCAGATCAAGCTGTCGTGGGGTGCGTCGACCGACAACGTCGGCGTGACCGGCTACAACGTGTACGCCAACGGGACGCTGAAGACGACGGTCAACGCCCTGACGTACACCGACAGCCAGCCGGACAGCGCGACCGTCTCCTACTACGTCAAGGCGCGGGACGCGGCGGGCAACGAAAGCTCGGCCAGCAACACGGTCACCCGCACCGGCACGGTCAGCAACGGGACCAACCTCGCGCTGGGCAAGCCGATCGAGGCGACCTCGTCGGTGTTCACGTTCGTGGCCACCAACGCCAACGACAACGACACGGCCACGTACTGGGAGGGCTCGGCCTACCCGGCCAACCTGACCGTGCACCTGGGCGCCAACGCGTCGCTCAGCTCGGTCGTGGTCAAGCTGAACCCGGACAGCTCCTGGGGCACCCGGCAGCAGACGTTCTCGGTCCAGGGCCGGGAGCAGAGCTCGACGACCTTCACCACGCTGGTCGGCTCGGCCGCGTACACCTTCAACCCGGCCACCGGCAACACGGTGACCGTCCCGGTCAGCGCGACCACCGCGGACCTGCGCCTGTCCTTCACCGCCAACAGCGGTGCGCCGAGCGGGCAGGTGGCGGAGATCCAGGCGATCGGCACGCCGGCACCCAACCCCGACCTGACGGTCAGCGGCATGTCGTTCTCCCCGGCCTCGCCGGTCGAGACCGACGCGGTCACCCTTTCGGCGACCGTACGCAACGCGGGTACGGCCGGTAGCCCGGCTTCCAACGTCAACTTCTACCTGGGTACGACCAAGGCCGGCACCGCCGCTGTTCCGGCTCTCGCGGCCGGCGCGTCGACGACCGTCTCGGCCAACGTCGGTGCCGTTTCCGCCGGGACCTACCCGGTCAAAGCGGTCGTCGACGAGGCCAACACCGTCATCGAGACCAACGACGCCAACAACTCCTACACCAACCCGGCCAACCTCGTGGTCGCGCCGGTGGCCAGCTCCGACCTGGTCGCCTCGGCGGTCTCCTGGTCGCCCGGCAACCCGTCGGCCGGCAACACGGTCACCTTCACCGCGACGCTGAAGAACCAGGGCACCATCGCCTCGGGCAGTGGTTCCCACGGCGTGACGGTGACGATCCTCAACGGGTCGACGGTGGTGAAGACGCTGACCGGGTCGTACACCGGGACGCTGGCCGCCGGAGCCTCCTCGCCGTCGATCAACCTCGGCACGTGGACCGCGGCCAACGGCAAGTACACCGTGCACACGGTCGTCGCCGTCGACCCGAACGAGCTGTCGGTCAAGCAGGCCAACAACACCAGCGACAAGCCGTTCTTCGTCGGGCGGGGCGCCAACATGCCATACGACGCCTACGAGGCCGAGGACGGACAGACCGGCGGCGGCGCGGCGGTCGTCGGCCCCAACCGTACGGTCGGCGACCTGGCCGGTGAGGCCTCCGGCCGCAAGGCCGTCACGCTGAACTCGACCGGTGCCTTCGTCCAGTGGACGACGCGCGCGTCGACCAACACGCTGGTCGCCCGGTTCTCGATCCCGGACGGCACCACCAGCTCGATCAACGTCTACGTCAACGGCACCCTCAACACGACGCTGCCGCTCGACTCCAAGTACGCCTGGCTCTACGGCGACGAGACGGCGCCGCAGAACTCGGGCAGCGGCCCGCGGCACATCTACGACGAGGCCAACATCATGCTGAACGGCACGGTGCCGGCCGGATCGACGATCAAGCTGCAGAAGGACGGCGGCAACCCGGGCAACATCGCGATCGACTTCATCAACACCGAGCAGGTCGCGCCGGTCGCCAACCCGGACGCCTCGAAGTACGTGGTTCCGGCCGGCACCGACCAGCAGTCGGTGCAGAACGCCCTCGACGCGGCCCGGCAGGACACCACCAAGACGGGCGTCTACCTCCCGGCCGGCACCTACGCCATCCAGGGCAAGCTCAACGTCTACGGCCGTGCTCTTTCTATTGTGGGCGCGGGACCGTGGTACACCCGGTTCCTCACCCCGCAGACCCAGAACAACTCGGACGCCGGCTTCTCCGTCCAGACCGGCGGCGACGGATCGTCGTTCAACGGCTTCTCGTTCTTCGGCAACTACAACATCCGCCAGGACGGCCCGGGCAAGGTCTTCGACCTGCACGGCGTCCACAACATCACGGTCAACAACATCTGGACCGAGCACGTCATGTGCCTGGTCTGGGGCACGAACGTCGACAACTCGACGTTCACCAACGACCGGATCCGCGACACCTTCGCGGACGGCATCAACCTCACCAACAACAGCACCGGCAACCTGATCGACAACGACGACGCGCGGGCGACCGGCGACGACAGCTTCGCGTTGTTCTCGGCGATCGACCAGGCGAGCGGTGACGAGACCGGCAACACGCTGTCCAACCTGTCGGCCACGCTGACCTGGCGGGCCGCCGGCATCGCCGTCTACGGCGGCTACAACAACACCTTCAAGAACCTGTACGTCGCCGACCAGCTGGTCTACGCCGGCATCACGATCAGCTCGCTCGACTTCGGCATCCCGATGAACGGCTTCGGCGCCAGCCCGCCGACGACGTTCGACAACATCTCGCTCGTCCGGTCCGGCGGCCACTTCTGGGGCGGGCAGACCTTCCCGGCGATCTGGCTGTTCTCCGCGTCCAAGGTCTTCCAGGGCATCCGGGTATCGAACGTCGACATCGTCGACCCGACCTACTCCGGGATCATGTTCCAGACCAACTACGTGGGCAACGCGCCGCAGAACCCGATCACCGACACGGTGTTCACCAACATCACGATCAGCGGTGCGCAGAAGAGCGGTGACCAGTTCGACGCCAAGTCCGGCTTCGGCATCTGGGCCAACCCGCTGCCCGAGTCCGGCCAGGGCCCGGCGGTCGGCTCGGCGACCTTCACCAACCTGCAGTTCAGCAACAACGCGGTCGACATCAACAACCCGACCACGACCTTCACCATCAACCGGAACTGATCTTTATCGAGGGGCCCGCTCCGCGCGGGCCCCTCACCCTTATGTTGTTCACATGGAACGGGTTGAGCTGCCCGACGGGCGCACGCTGGAATATCTCATCGAGGGCGAGGCCGACCGGCCCGCCCTCGTCCTGCACCACGGCACACCGGGCGGCGCCACACGCAGCGCACCGCTGAACGATGCCGCCCTCCGCCTCGGTTTCCGGGTCCTGACCCCCGGTCGTCCCGGTTACGGCGGATCCACCCCGCAGCCGGGCCGCCGCGTCGCCGACGTGGCTCCCGACATCGCCGCGCTGCTCGACTCGCTCGGCATCGCCGACTTCGTCACCCTCGGCTGGTCGGGCGGTGGGCCGCACGCCCTGGCCTGCGCCGCCCTGCTGCCCGGGCGCTGCCGGGGCGCGGTCTCGATGGCCGGGGTGGCGCCCTATGATTCCCCCGGCCTCGACTGGCTGGCCGGCATGGGCGAGGAGAACGTGGCCGAGTTCGGGGCCGCGCTGGCCGGCCCCTCGCAGCTGTCGGAGTTCATGGCGGCCGCCGAGCCGGCGTTCGCCCACATCACCCCGGAAACCGTCGTCGCCGCCTTCGGCGACCTGATCTCCGACGTCGACAAGAAGGCTCTGGAGGGACCGGTCGCGGCCTTCCTGGCCGAGTCGTCGCGGCACGCGCTCTCCACCGGCATCGCGGGCTGGCGCGACGACGACCTCGCCTTCGTCGCCGACTGGGGCTTCGACCCGGCCGCGCTCACGGTTCCGGTCTCGATCTGGCAGGGCGACCAGGACCGGATGGTCCCGTTCACCCACGGCCAGTGGCTCAGCGCCCACATCCCGGGCGCCGACTCCCACCTCGTGCCGGGCGAGGGCCACATCTCCCTGATCAACGAGATCGACGCGATGCTCGCCACCTTCAAAACCCGCTGAGCGGCCCGACCCGCTCGCCCCTCGCGACGATCTGGCGACGCCGCTTCCTCGCGTACGGGAAAGGCCGGCGCCGGGAGAAGCCGGCGCCGGCCTTGGGTCTTGCCTCGAGAAATGTGTGGTGGTCAGGCCTCGACGGGGGTCAGCTCGGGGATCGCCTCGACCGGCTCGCCGGCCAGGGCCGGAGCGGGCCGCCGGGTCGCCGGCACGAGCAGGGCCACCAGGAGGGCGGCCACGCCGGTCGCCGCGAGGATGACGAACGAGGTGGTGTAGCCGGACTCGGCCGGGAGGCCGGCCGGGCCGGGGTGCGAGGTGATGATCGAGCTGACGACCGCGGTGCCGATCGAGGCGCCGATGGTGCGGATGTTGGTGTTCATGCCGCTCGCCGTGCCGGTCTGGTGCATCGGGACGCTCTGGACGATCAGGTTGATCATCGAGGAGTAGACCAGGCCCAGGCCGATGCCGAAGACGCCGCCGGCCGTGGCGACCGGCCAGCGCTCGCCGTGTTCGAGGGCCAGGGAGAGGCAGGCGAGCGTGCTCAGGGCGGCGCCGCCGAGGAGCTGGGCCTTGCTGCCGATCCAGCGGGACATCGGGCCGCTCAGCGAGCCGAAGATCGCCATCGTGACCAGCATCGGCAGCATCAGCAGGCCGGCGCCGGTGACGCTGGCCCCGAAACCGTAGCCGGAGGCCGCCGGCACCTGCATGAGCTGGGGGAGGAACGCGAAGACGCCGAACATCACGGCGCCGAAGAGCAGGGCGACCAGGTTGGTGGTCCAGACCGCGGGCAGCCGCATCATCCGCATGTCGATCAGCGGGTTGGCCGAGCGGAGCTCGGCACCGAGCCAGGCGACGAACAGCAGCAGGGCTCCGGCCAGCAGCGAAATCGTGCGCGCCGAGCCCCAGCCCCACGACGTCGCCTCGCTCAGCGGCAGCAGCAGGGCGACCAGCCAGGCCGAGAGCAGCGCCGACGCCGCCCAGTTGACGCGGCCGGGCGTGCGGTGGGGTGAGGAGGGCACGAGGCGCCAGGCGGCGACGGCCACCAGCACGACGACGCCCATCGGGATCCAGAACAGCCAGCGCCAGTTGAGCGCGCCCGCGATCGGGCCGGCGAGCACGATGCCGAGGCCGCTGCCGGTCGCGATGACCGCGGCCATCGCGCCGACCGCCGACGAGACCTGTGCGGGCGGGAACTCGTCGCGCAGGATGCCGAACGAGACCGGGAAGACGGCGCCGCCGAGACCCTGGAGGACACGGGCGACGATCAGCACGCCGATGTTGGGGGCGATGGCGGCGACCAGGCAGCCGACGGCGATCGCGGCGAGAGCGATCAGAAGGGTGCGGTCCTTGCCGATCATGTCGCTGATCCGGCCCATCAGCGGGGTGGCGACCGACGCGGCGAGCAGCCACGCGGTGAGCACCCAGGTGACCGTGCCGGAGCTGGTGTGCAGATCTTGCTGGATCGTCGGGAGCACCGGCGTGACCAGCGACTGCATCAGCGAGAACGCGGCCGCGGCGGCCGCTAGCACCACGAAGGTCAGGCGTGGTGAACTCTGGTAAAGTCGAGGCATGCCTCCAGATTAGTGGAGGGGTGCCTCCGGTTCAAGGTGCCGTTTCTGTGGGGAGGATCTCGTTGAGTTCTGATCTTGTGCGCCGCCCGCAACGCGCGGACGCGCGGCGAAACTTCGACGCCCTGCTGGCCGCGGCACGTGACGCCTTCGCCGAGAACGGCACCGACGCCTCGCTGGAAGACATCGCGCGGCGGGCCGGGGTCGGCATCGGCACGCTCTACCGCAACTTCCCGACCCGCGACGACCTCTTCCGCAGCGTCTACGTCGAAGAGATCGACCAGTTGGCGGCCGTCGCGGCCCAGGTCGCCGACCGGCCACCGTGGGAGGCGCTCGCGATCTGGCTGCAGCGCTTCGTCGGCTATGCCGCGACGAAGCGCGCGATCTATGAGGCGCTCAACCGCGACAGCGAGATGTTCCGCAGCTGCCGCGAAATCATGTACGCCGCCGGCGAACCCCTCTTCGTGCGCGCCCAGCAGGCCGGAGCGGTCCGCGCCGACGCCACCTTCGACGACGTGCTGCGGATGGTCTCCGGCCTGGTGTCGGCCGGCTATGTCGACGAGGCCCAGCGCGACCGGGTGCTCGGCTATGCGCTGGACGGCATCAGAGGGTGAACCCGCGCGCCGCTTCTCGCGCTCTCAGAGGGCGAACCCGCGCGCCGTTTCCTCGCCGGCTCAGACGGTGAACCCGCGCGCCGCTTTCTCGCGGTCTCAGAGGGTGACTGACGTGCCCGTGCGCGCGCTGACCCGGGCCGCGTCGAGCACGGCCATCGCGCGCAGGGTGTCGGCCGGGTCGACCGGCACCGGGCCCTCGCCGCGCACGGCCGCCGCGAAGGCCGGATAGTAGAGATCCCACCGGCCGCGGGACGACTCGATCGTCGCGCCGGTCGCTCCGCGGTAGAGCCGGCCCCACGCGTGCTCGGGCTCGACACCCCAGCGCTCGCCCAGTTTGGCCGGCGAGCGGCCCGACTTCAGCACCGCCTCCTGGCCGTCCATGCTGTTGATGCCGTCCACAATGTAGGTGCCGGTCGTGCCGGTGACCCGGAAACGAGGGCCCGGCGCGGCCTGCCGCCAACTGCCCCACAGGTGCGACTCGACGCCGCCGACGTGGTGCAGCGCGATGAACATGTCGTCGTCGAGGTCGCCCGCGCCGCGCATCTCGGCATAGACCCGGGTGGCCGGGCCGTTGAGCACGAGCGCCTGGTCGACCAGGTGGGAGCCGAAGTCGAGGAGGGTGCCGCCGCCGGCCGCGCCCGGCTTGCAGTCGGGAGCCCAGCGCTCGAAGCGCGACTCGAAACGGCGGATCGCGCCGAGCTGGCCGTCGTCGATCAGCCTCTGCACAGTACGGAAATCGGAGTCGTAGCGCCGGTTCTGATAGACGCTGAGCAGCACGCCGCCCTCGCGTGCCGTGGCCACGACCGACTTGGCCGAATCGAGATCCATGGTGAACGGCTTGTCGACGACCGTGGCCAGGCCCCGGCCGAGCGCCTCCTCGGCCAGCTCGGCGTGGGTGGCCGCGGGAGTGGAGATGGCGACCGCCTCGACGCCGGCCGCGGCCATCTCGGCCAGCGAGCCGAACGTGGCGACGCCCGGGTGGTCGGCGAGGACCTGCTCGCGGCGCTCGGGACTGTTGGTCATCACGCCGGCGAACTCGACGTTCGCCGCGGAGGTCAGCAGCGGGGCATGAAACACGCGCCCGCCGAAGCCATAACCGACAAGTCCGAACCGCACCGCATCACTCATCCCGAAAGCCTGCCACATCACGCCGAGATCGCCGATCCCACGGTCCGCTATTCGGAAAGGGCCGAGTGGCGGGCGAGCGCGAAGGTGACGGCCACCGTCTGGCGGTGCCGGGACCCACCCCGTGAGTCGGGCCGTGATCCCGTCCTGTCGGATGAGTGACCACGACCCGGCGACAGGGGGTGCGGCGTGTAAAGAATGGCGCATGACGCCCGCGCAGATCGAACGTACACCGTTCGCCGACCTCGACGGCCAGCCGTCCGAGATGACCGCGATGCTGCTGGCCGCTCTCGACGAGATGGGCCGCCATCCGGAGATCCTCCGCGTACGTCAGACCGCCCTGCGCGCCCTGCGACCCGAGCCCGCCCAGCGGCTGCTCGACGCCGGCTCGGGCGCCGGCGACGTGGCGCGGTGGCTGGCCGCCGAGATGGGGCCGACCGGCGAGGTGCTCGCGGTCGACTCGTCGAGTGCCACCATCGCGGTCGCCCGGCGGCGGCACGACGGCAGCAACGTCGAATACCGCACCGGCGACGTGTGCGCGCTCGACCTGCCCACCGACGGCTTCGACGGCGTCTGGTGCGAGCGGGTCCTCCAGCACGTCGACGACGCCGAGCGGGGCATCGCCGAACTGGTGCGGGTGACCCGTCCGGGCGGCCGCATCTGCCTGATCGACACCGACTGGGGTTCGCTCGCCTTCGACGGGGTGCCGGCCGGCCTGGCCCGCCAGGTCATGGAGATCATGCACGGGCGGCTCACCCCGAAGCAGTTCGACATGGGCCGCACGCTGCGCCGCCGCCTGGTTGCCCGCGGTCTCCGCCAGGTCACCGCGACGCCGGTGACGTGCCTGTTCGCCGACCCCGCCTCGGCCGCCGTGGTGCTGCCGATGATCAACCCGCTGGTCGGCCAGGAGACGTGGATGTCGCCTCCCGGCCTGCGCGACGAGTGGTTCTCCCACGTCGACGCGGCCGGCGCGCGGGGCGACTTCCTGGCCGTTCTGACGATCTGGGTGGTCGCCGGCACTGTCGGTCAGTAACCCTCGATCCACCGGGTGGTCGTCACCTTGACGGTCGTGGCCACCGGTTTGCCGTCGAGCGTCCGGACCACCTTGACGCGCTTGGTGACCGGGACCGGCAGCTGCCAGGTCCGCACCGTCGAGCCGGTGGTCTCCGGCCGGCGATACCAGGTGTGGCACCCCAGGCCGTAGGTCGCGATGTCGCCGCTGGACTGCCCGATGCACCGCTGGGCGACCGTCAGGGCGTACGGATTGGCGGTCTCGGGCCACGCCCCGCGGCCGGGGTCGAGGATCGGCATCATCGCCTGATACCAGTTCCACGCCATCTTGGCGTACCCGAAGGTGTTGGGGTGCACGATGTCGGTCAGGTCGATGCCTTCGACGCCGGTCTGGTCGACGACGTGGAAGTGGGGTCCCTTGGACTCGACGATCGCCGGGATCCGAGCGTTGTAGGAGTCGATGCGCCGTTTCCACATCGGACGGTTGGCGGTGGTGCCGGCGCCGGTGATCTGGGCGACGAACACCTGGGCCTGTGGGAGGTCGGCCGCGATCTGGTCGAGCAGGGTGGAGAGGGCGGCCGGCGCGGTGGGTACGGTCGCCGAGGCCCGCATGTCGTTGGTGCCGGCGTGCAGCAGGACCACGTCGGGCCGCGCCTCGGCGATCCACCGGTCGACCTGGGCCGACATCTGCTCGATCGTCCAGCCGGGGTGGCCCTCGTTGTCCGGGTCGGCGCCGTCGCCGGACCGCACGCCGCCGACGAAGTCGACGTTCAGGCCGGCCCGGGTGAGCCGGCCGTAGAGGTCGGTGCGGTAGCCGTTCTCGACCGCCGGCCCGAGGCCGTAGGTGATCGAGTCACCGAGCGGCATGACCCGGATCGGCGCCGCGCTCGAGACGGGGTCGGCGCTCGAAGTGGGGCCGGCGTCTGAGGCGGGGTCGGCGCTAGAGGCGGGGTCGGTGTCTGAGGCGGGGTCGGCGCTAGAGGCGGGGCCGGCGCTCGATGCCGGATCGCTGCTCGACGCCGGGTCGGTATCCGAGGCGGCGCCGGCGGCCGGAGTCTCGGAGAACCCCGGGGCGCCGGCGGCCGGAAGTTCGGAGAATTCCGAGGCGCCGGCGGCCGGAGGCGCCGGAGTGTCGGCGCTTGCCGCGGCCGGGATCCCGAGGGACCCCAGGGCGGCCGCGGCGAGGGAGACCAGGGCGATGACAGGTCGGCGCATGCCTCCCGTATCGGCCGCCGGTAAGCCGGGCGGATGGCCGGCGGCCGGCTGCTACTGATGTGCTCCCTGGTTGTGCAGGGCCCACAGCACGATCACCGCGGCGATCACGATGACGGCCAGGGCGACCGCCAGGGCGATCTTCAGGGCGCTGTACGGCCGCTCGCCGGCCACCTCGCCGGTGCGGCCGTTGACCAGCACGTTGAAGGTCTTGCCCGCGTGCAGGTAGACCGCCACCCAGACCGGCAGCAGCATCAGCTTGAACATGACCTCGCGGTATTCGGTGTCGACGCTGTGGATGCGCTGCTCGTCGCCGCCGATGTCGCGCCGGCAGTCGTCGCGGATGGCCGACTGCATCGTCTCCTGGGCCTTCGCCAGGCCCTGCTCGGGCTCGACGTCGTAGCGCAGGGTCTCGTGCCCGGCTAGGTATTCCGGCCGGTAGGCCTCCGATTGCGGAAGCGGCCACGGTTCGAGCGTGTCGAGGTGTTTGGGCGCCACGTGCGTCGTGCCCGCCACGAGGACGTCGTCGAAGTTGTGGTCGACCACGCCGTTTACCGGGTGCCAGGCCGTCCGCTGCACCTGGCGGGTCTTCGTCTCGCCGTTCTCGGTGTAGGTCTCGGTCTCCCAGTAGTGGTCGCCCCGCTCACCCCGGTAGGCCGACGTCGTCTCCGCGTCGTACGTCCAGTGGGGCAGGTAGGTGCTGCGGGACTTCTCGGCCTCGGTGACCTTCTTGAGGCTGTTGGGCGCGAACCAGCGCGACGACGCCCACTTGCGCAGCGCCTCCCGCATGCGGGCCCGGTCGAGTTCGAACGGCAGCACCGCCTCGGGGGTCACCATGTCGCCGTCGACACCGTCGGTGACCAGCGGCGCGTCGCAGAACTGGCACCGGTCGGAGAGCTTGTCGCTCTCGGTCACGGCGCCGCATCCGCGGCATTTGAAGACGTGCGGGGCCAGGGTGGCGATCGGCTTGCGGGGGAGTCCCGCGAATTCGGCGTACGAGTGTTCGCGCACCTGCACCCCGGTCGGCTGCAGCGGCGTCCTCGCCCCGCAGTAGGGGCACTGGAGAACCGAAGTGCCCGGCGCGTATTCGACGTTGGCCCCGCAATTGGAGCAGGGGTACTGGGAAGCGCTCACTGCGGTGGCAGGGGCGGCGGGACGGCACCGAACACCGAGGCCAGCTCGGGCACCTGACCGGCCGCGGTCCAGCCGGCCATGCCCTCGGCCCAGACCAGCGTGTCGCGGGTCAGCGCCCCCGAGCGCGCCTGACCGGAGAGTCCGGCGGCGTCGAACGGCCCCTGTTGCTGGCCGTTCACGCCGATGAACCACTGCTTGGTCGGCAGAGGCGGGGGACCGGACGAGGTCGGGCGGTTGAGCGCCGCACCCGCCTGCTGGGCGGCGGCCATCCCGAGCCCGAAGCCGAAGCCCTCGCCCGAACCGCCCGGGTTGTTGGCCGCGTCCTCGATCGCGTTGGCGGTCTGGAACTTGGTGTATTTGTCGAGGTCGCCGACGACGCCGATCGAGCTGCGCTTGTCGAGCGCCTCCTCGACCTCGGGCGGCACCGAGATGTTCTCGATGATGAACTTCGGGATCGCGATGCCGGAGGAGGCCAGCTCGTCACTGATCACCGCGGCGAGCGTGTTGCCGATCTCGAGCTGCTTGGAGGCCAGGTCGAGCATCGGGACCTGGGCCTTGGCGAGCGCGCTGCCCAGGTGGCCGACGACGAGCTGGCGCAGGTATTCGCGTACTTCCTCGGTGCGGAACTGCGGGTCGGTGCCGACCATCTCGCGCAGCAGCGCGGCCGGGTCGCTCACCCGCAGGGTGAACGAGCCGAAGGCGCGCAGGCGCACCGCGCCGAACTCGGGGTCCCGCACGATGACCGGGTTTTGGGTGCCCCACTTCTGGCCCGGGAACTGCCGGGTGTTGACGAAGTAGACCTCGGCCTTCCACGGCGACTCGAACCCGTACTTCCAGCCCTTGAGCGTGCTCAGGACCGGCATGTTCTGGGTGGTCAGCGTGTAGGTGCCGGGCGGGAAGACGTCGGCGATCGTGCCCTCGTTGACGAAGACCGCCGTTTGCGACTCGCGGACGATGAGCTTGGCGCCCATCTTGATCTCGTTGTCGTAGCGGGGGAACCGCCAGACGATGGTGTCCCGACTGTCGTCGGTCCACTCGATGATGTCGATCAGCTCGCCCTTGAGCTTGTCCCACAGACCCACGCGAACCCCCAAAGAAATAACCCGCAGCGCAGGTGACGCTAGCAATCACCGGCCACTGCGGGTATCCGGGTCTTCAGTAGCCGGTCGGCACCATTCGGGTGAGCAGACGGTCGAGGTCGACGCTGGCGAAGCCGACCCGGACGTCGGACGCGCCGTACGGCACCCACAACCGCCCGTCGTGCAGCACCCCGCCGCAGGAGTAGAGGACGTTCGGCACGTACCCCTCGCGCTCGACCTCGTCCGGGTCGAGCAGTCCCTCGGGCAGGTCGGCGATCACCCGCTCGGGTGTTTCCAGGTCGAGCAGCATGGCGCCGATCGCGTACCGCCGCATCGGCCCGACGCCGTGGGTGAGCACCAGCCAGCCGGCCTCGGTCTCGATCGGCGAACCGCAGTTGCCGACCTGGATGAGATCCCACCCGCGGTGGGGGGTGAGCAGCGGTACGGCGTTCTGCCAGCGGTGTTGGTCGTCGCGTTCGCTGAGCCCGAGCGTCTCGCCGTCGGACCGGCAGAGGGCCAGCTTGCGCCCGTTGACGTAGCGCGGGAACAGCGCCATGCCCTTGTTGCGGGCGGCCGGCCCGTGCAGTGCCGTGATCTCGAAGTGCCGCAGGTCGCGACTGAAGATCACCCGACCGGAGATCTTGCGACCGTCGTACGCCGTGTAGGTCGCCTGGTAGGACTGCCGGCCGTCCGGGTCGAGCACCTGCACGAACCGGGCGTCCTCCATGCCGTTGCTCTCGTCGGGGGTGGTCGGCCACAGCACCCGCTGGTGCATCGGCACGGTGGCCGGGAACGTGACCGCGTAGTCGGCGGCCACGATGTGCCGGATCCGGTCGAGGGTGGCCTGGCTGGTCAGCCGGGTCAGCAGTTCGGCCGGGACGTGCACGAGCACGTCCTCGAACTCCTCGTCGGTGTACCACTCCGGCAGCGCCGAGATCAGGTAGGCCGACGCCTCGTTGTCGATGTCCGCGTCGATCATCGCCGCGGACAGCTGCTGGCGCAGGTGTTTGGCGCCGCTGCGGGCGCCGATGAGCAACGGTCCGCCGCGGTCCTCCAGCCTCAGCGCGTCGCCGGGGCCGAGCACCGCCGTACAGAAGCCGACCGAGGAGATGTGGCCCTCGCCGATCTGCCGCAGGCTGATCGCGGCCCGCAGCTGGCCCGGTTCGAGGTCGGTCTGGTCGGGGTGCGCCACCATCGACGGGTTGCACAGCGCGGCCGCCTCGACCGAGTATTCGTGGCTGAAGTAGGCGCCGATCAGCGTGCGGGCGGTCGGCGAGAGGTCGATCTCGGCCGGCACCCGGTGCTGGACGACCTCGTAGTGGTGCTGGAAGACGCCCATGAGGTCGTGGTGGCGCCCGGCGAACCGGCTCAGGACGTCATCGAGCAGCCGGGCGGTCTCGTCCTCGTCGAGCTGCAGGATGCGCTCGATGAGGCTGGACGCCCGGTTCTGCCCCACCTGGGCGTCCTCGCCGGGGACGAACAGCTTGATCACCACGCGCCGGTCGTCGGGTTCCATGACGACGTCGTGCCGGGTGATGAGGGTCTGCGAGTTCATGACTGCGGTCACGCTAGGCCGCCTGACGGTCGGGTCGCACTACGGGTCGCCAATCTGCGCGCATGCTGCAGCGTGGAGACGAGCGCGAGGGTGGATTCGGCTCCTTGGTTCAGATTAGGACCATTTGCCGTCAATCCGTCATAACATCCGCCGGTTAGGGGGTCGTGCATGACCGTCCTCGTGTCGTTGTCGCCCAGGAACCACGCGATCGACTGCACCAGCGGGGCGTCCCAGACGTCGTCCCCGGTCACCGCGCTCGCCGTCGCGCACGCGTCGGCGGTCGCCGCGGCCTCGATCGGCTGCTGATCGAAGCGATGCCGGGGCTCGCTGTGCCCGATCAAATCGGAACGCCAGCCCCCGACCGGAACCGTCGACAGATGGCCCTCGTTCTCCTGCATCGAGCAGAGCCACCCCAGCATCCGCAGGCCGGCCTCGAGCTGCGGCTCGTCGCCGAGCAGATCGCCGGCCGCGATCGCCACCTCGGCGAGCGCCGGGTTGGCGTAGGTGAGCTCCCGCTGCGGCCAGACCCAGGCCGGATCCGGCCCGGGCCGGCCGACCGCGGTCGCCGCGTCGGCCAGCAGGCCGGCCGCGTCCCGCGCCCGCGGGTCGGTCCGGAGGACCTCGGCCGCGCCGAGCCCGGCGAACGCCATGGCCCTCGGCCATTCCGACCGCAGCCGTACGCCGAGGTCGAACGCGAGCCGCGCCTCCCGCCGGATCCACGGCACCGGGGAGCGACCGGCCGCCGTGCCCAGGCCCCACAGCGCGCGGCCCCACCAGTCGCCGGCCGACGGCTCGTCGAGCCAGCGCCGGTCGTAGCTCATCCGGTTGCGGAACCCGCCGTCCGGGCCCTGGGCGTGGGTGAGGAAGGCCAGGTAACGCTCGGCCAGGGCGACCACCTGGCCGCTCGGCCGGCGCTCGCGGCAGGCGACGAGCAGGCCGCGGGAGACGTCGTCGACGCAGTAGCCGTGCTCGCGCCGCACGATCGCGTTGCGGGCGTGCTCGAGCAGGCCGGTGTCGTCGGACAGCCGGACGAGGTGGCTCCAATCGGGAAACGGTGCGTCGGTGATCTGGATCGGGGGCGGGACCAGCCGCAGCCCAGCCGTCATGCGGTCGTCTCCTCTGACCAGCGGGAAAGTGCCGAGCGAGTCATGCCGGAACCGACGCCGCGACGGGCGCCCGGTCGGCGGTCAGGCGCCCGGCCAGGGCCTCGTAGCGCGCCGCCACCGCGGGCCAGCGCAGCGTCGGGCCGCCGGCCAGACCGGTCAGGCGGCCGGCCAGCCCGGGGTCGGCCAGCAGGTGCCTGATCGCGGCCGCCATCGCCTCCGGGTCCTGGTGCGGTACGAGCAGCCCCGGTCCGTCGGCCAGCAACTCGACCGCGTGCGGGAATTCGGACGCCACCACCGGCACCCCGGCGCCGACCGCCTCGATCAGCACGCCCGAGGTGACCTGCTCGGTCGAGTCGTAGGGCAGCACGACCACGTCCGACGAGAGGATCAGCCGGGACAGTGCGGCGTCGTCGAGGTAGCGGTCCTCCCAGCGCACGGCCTCGGTCACCCCGAGACGCCCGGCGAGGGCCTTGAGCGAATCCCGGTACGCGTCCCCGAACTGCTCCAGCACCTTGGGGTGGGTGCGCCCGGCGATCGTGTAGACCGGCCGCGGGTCGGGCAGCAGCGCCAGCGCCCGCAGCGCCCACTCGATGCCCTTGCCCGGCCCGAGCAGTCCCCAGGTGAGCAGCTGCGGACGGTCGTGACCGGCCTGGTCGGCGCGGTCGTGACTGCGGGCGCCGTGCGGGATCACCGAGATCTTGCGCGGGTCGACGGCGTACCCGGCGGTCAGCCGCTGCCGGGCGGTGTCGGTCATGGTGACCAGCGCGTCGGCCGAGACGGCGATCCGTTCGAGCACCGAGCGCTGCAGCGGGTCGGGATGGCTGAGCACGGTGTGCAGCACGACGATGGCCGGCACCTTGAGGGCCCGCAGCAGCGGCAGCACCTCGCTGCCGGCGTCGCCCGGGTAGACGCCGTACTCGTGCTGGATCACCGCGACGTCGAAGCGGTTGAGGGCGTTGGCCGCGGCGGCCCAGCCGCCCGGGGTGTCGGTGTGCCAGGTGTGAACCACGCGGGCGGCGTTCCGGTCGAGCTCGATGCCGCCGCCGGTGTCGTCGCCGGCCAGCAGCCGGACCACGCCGGCGCCGCCGGTCGTATTCAGATGGGTCGCGAGTGCCGCATTGAATGTCGCCAAACCGCATTCGGTCGGTGGGTATGTGCTGAGAAAGCCATAAGTAGCGGGCATGACGGGGCCTTTCTTTGTCCGCGGCTGCCTCCCCCGCAGCACGACTCTGCGCGCTCGACGGACGGGCTCAGGGCGCGCGGATGTCATTGCAACGCGCGGGGATAAATTGCCCCGGTTAACGTGCAATTCACATTCTGACGTTAACCCGGGCGGCCTTTTGAACTGACGATTTTGCGGTAAATCGCCAGGTAGTCCTCGACCATGCGGTCGGCCGAGAACCGTTCCCGGGCCCGTTCGGCGCACCTGGCCCGGTCGATACCCGGCACGCCGGCCACCGCCGCCACCGCCTCGTCGACGTCGGCGACCAGCCGTCCGGTCACCCCCTCGTCGATGACCTCCGGCATCGATCCCTTCCGGTACGCGATGACGGGCGTCCCGCACGCCATCGCCTCGACGACGGACAGCCCGAACGGCTCGGCGAACCGGATCGGGTGCAGCAGCGCCACTCCCGACCCGAGAACCGCCGCCCGCTCCGCCGGCCCCACCGATCCCCGGTAGAGCACCCGTTCCCCGTCGATCCGCGGCTCGATGCGCTCGGTGAAGAACGCCCGGTCCTGCACGATCCCGCAGATGACCAGCCGCCGCCCGGACCGCTCGGCGATGTCGATCGCCAGATCGGTGCCCTTGTCCGGGTGGATGCGGCCGAACACGATCAGGTCGTCGCCGCCCGGCCCCGGCGGCAGTCCGGCCAGGTCGATCCCGTGGTGCACGGTGGCCAGATAGTCGAGTTCCGCTGCCCGGTCACTGTCGGAGATCGACACGAACTGCGACCGGGCCCGTCGGTACGCCGGCAGGATGTCACGCCCCGAGAACCCGTGGATGGTCGTCACCATCGGCGCCGCGCAGTGGGCCGAGAAGGCCAGCGGCAGCCAGTCGAGGTGGTTGTGCACCAGGTCGAACTCGTGCGAGCGGGACAGGACGTAGCTCACGTGGAGGGCTTCCCAGACGCGCCCGTCCAGGTCGGCGTCCTCCTCGTACCCCCGGGGACTGACGCCGTCGAGCGTCGCCGTGGTGACCGAGTCGAGCGCCGCGAAGAGCGTCACGTCGATGCCGCGCGCGACCAGGCCCTCGGTGAGCAGGCTGGTGATCAGCTCCCACGGCCCGTAGTGCCGGGGCGGCGTACGCCAGGCGATCGGGCCCAGCATCGCCACTTTCACGACTTTTCGGAGTTTCCGGACAAGGACACGTCTTTAGTATGCCTTCGGGTTTGATCCGCTGTTCTCGTGTTAGAGAAGAGCCATGACGGATCTTTGGTGGAAGAGCGCGGTCGTTTACCAGATCTATCCCCGCAGCTTCGCCGACGCGGACGGCGACGGCATGGGCGACCTGCGCGGCGTCATCGACCACCTCGACCACCTGGCCGGACTCGGCGTCGACGTGATCTGGCTGTCCCCGGTCTACCCGTCCCCGCAGGACGACAACGGCTACGACATCAGCGACTACCAGAACATCGACCCGCTCTTCGGCGACCTCGCCGTCTTCGACGATCTGCTGAAGGGCGCGCACGCCCGCGGCCTCAAGGTCGTGATGGACCTGGTGGTCAACCACAGCTCGGACGAACACCCCTGGTTCATCGAGAGCCGCTCGTCGGCGACCAGCGCCAAACGCGACTGGTACTGGTGGCGCCCCGCCCGTACGGGAATGGCGCCCGGAACGCCGGGCGCGGAACCGACGAACTGGGGTTCCGCCTTCGGCGGCTCGGCCTGGGAATTCGACGAGGCCACCGGCGAGTACTACCTGCACCTCTTCTCCCGCAAACAGCCCGACCTCAACTGGGAGAACCCGGCGGTCCGCGAGGCGGTCTACTCGATGATGCGCTGGTGGCTCGACCGGGGCGTCGACGGCTTCCGGATGGACGTCATCAACATGATCTCCAAGGCGGTCCGCCCCGACGGCTCCCTGCCCGACGGCCGGATGCCGACCGGCGCCGCCTTCGCCGACGGCTCGGCGAGCTACATCAACGGGCCGCGCATCCACGAATTCCTGCACGAGATGTACGACCGGGTGTTCGCCGGGCGCGAGGCGCTGCTGACCGTCGGCGAGATGCCCGGGGTGACCGTCGACGAGGCGAAACTGTTCACCGACCCGGCCCGGCACGAGGTCGACATGGTCTTCCAGTTCGACCACGTCTGGGCCGACCGCGGCAGCGACCCGTGGCGGCTGATCCCCCTGCGCCTGTCGAACTTGAAGGCGATCCTCGGGCGCTGGCAGGCCGGGCTGGCCGACGTCGGCTGGAACAGTCTCTACTGGAACAACCACGACCAGCCGCGGGCGGTCTCCCGCTACGGCGACGACAGCCCGGCCCACCGGGTCGCCTCGGCCAAGATGCTGGGCACGGTGCTGCATCTGCACCGCGGCACGCCGTACGTCTATCAGGGCGAAGAGCTCGGCATGACCAACTTCCCGTTCCGGTCGATCGCCGACTTCCGCGACATCGAGGCGCTCGGACAGTACCGGCAGGCGATCGAGCACGAGGGACGGTCACCGGAAGAGGTGCTCACCGTGCTGCGGGCGCGCGGCCGGGACAACGCGCGTACGCCCATGCAGTGGGATGCCTCGCCACAGGCGGGCTTCACCACCGGAACCCCCTGGCTGGCCGTCAACCCCAACTACACCGAGATCAACGCGGCCGCCCAGTACGACGACCCCGACTCGGTCTACCACTACTACCGGCAGCTGATCGCCCTGCGGCATGCAGAACCGGCGGTGGTCGACGGCGACTTCACCATGCTGCTGCCCGACGACGACCGCCTGTACGCCTTCACCCGCCGCCTCGGCCCGACCGAACTGCTGGTCATCGGCAACTTCACCGGCTCGACGGTCCAGGCTCCGATTCCGGACGCGGTGTCGTGGACGGGCGCCGAGCTGGTGCTGTCCAACCTGCCCGCGCCTGCCACCGAGCTGTCTCTGGCCCCGTGGCAGGCGGTCATCTATCGGCGGGTCATTGAGTAATGGTGTTCCAGGAGAAGGCCAGTAGCGCGCAGGCCGCCCCGAGCAGGGCCAGGCTGATCCCGCGCGTGCCGATCGGCAGGGCGGCCAGAACCAGAAGAATGACGGCGATGATGTAAAGGACTGCCTGGAAAGACATCCGTGCTCCTCGATCGGGTGGGGGAATGGCGGCGTGCCATTACCCCCCGATCGAGCCGCGCTAAACCGACACCTCACAGTTAGGCAGACAGCCGTCGAGGGTGAGGGCGGGTCGGCGGGCGCGACCTCGACTAGCCTCGGGCGCATGGATGTCGCTGGGCTGGTGCTGGCCGCCGGGGCGGGGCGGCGATTCGGGATGCCCAAGGCGCTCGTGGCCTATCAGGGGCGGCTGCTCGTGCGGCGGGCGGTCGACACGTTGCGGGCGGCCGGGTGCGCGCAGACTCTGGTGGTGCTGGGAGCGGCGGCCGAGCGGGTGCGGTCCGAGGCGCCCGACCTGCCCGAGACCGTGGTCAACGCGGACTGGGCGTCGGGGATGGGGTCGTCGCTGCGGGCCGGGCTCGCCGGGTTGGCCGACGGGGTGGCCGAGGCGGCGGTGGTGCTGCTGGTCGACATGCCGGGGGTGACGGCCGAGGCGGTCCAGCGGGTCCTCGCGGAGGCGGGGCCCGGCGCTCTGATGATGGGCGGCTATGAGGGCCGGCGCGGACATCCGGTGCTGTTGGGCCGCCATCACTGGGCCGGCGTGGCCGCGAGCGCGACCGGCGACCGGGGTGCCCGTGACTACCTGCGCGCCCACGCCGCCGAGGTGCGCGTGGTCCCGGTCGGCGACGTCGCCGACGACAGCGACATCGACACCCCGGCCGATCTGGGCTGACGCCGAGGAAGCGCTGGGCCGGCCCGAGGAAGCGCGGCACAAGCCCGCCCGGCGGAGAAAGCTGCGCCGGGCGGGCTTGCGCCGCGCCGCGTGCGGAAGACGCGATGTTCTTAGCGGACGCGCCTTCCGCGGACGATCACGGCTAGCGGCTTGTCGAGCCGGCCGAGGTCGGTGCGGGGGTCGGCGTCGAACACGACCGCGTCGGCCGGGGCGCCGTCGAGCAGGCCGGGCAGCCCGAGGTACGACCGGGCGGTCCAGGATGCGGCGGCCAGTGCCTCGTGCGGTGACACTCCGGCCGCCACCAGGGCGCGGATCTCCTGGGCGATGCCGCCGTGCGGCCGGGTGTCGGTGCCGGCCAGCACGGTGACCCCGGCCTCGACCGCGGCCGCCGTCAGCCCGGCGTGCGCGCTCGCCCCGGGCACATACCAGCTTTTGCGGGCACGTTCCGGATCGGCGTTGATCTCGGCCAGGCCTCCCGTGATCGCCGCCAGCGTCGGGGTCAGCGCGATGCCCCGCTCGGCCATGCGCGGCAACAACTCCGGGCTCAGGCCCATCCCGTGCTCGATCGAGTCGACTCCGGCCTCGACGGCGACCGTCCCGCCGGCCGCCTGCTGGGAGTGGACCGCCAGCCGGCCGCCGGCCGCGTGCACGCGGGTGACCGCCTCGCGGAGCACGTCGACCGGCACGACGTCGTCGTCCGGCTTCCAGTCGATAATGATCTTGGCCCATCCGGTGCGGGAGGCCTGCTCGGCCGCGACCGCGGGCAGGTCGGTCAACCCGGGGCGGCGGCCCCACCCCGCCATGAACTGACCCTGCTGGGCGAGCCACGGTCCGGCGTGGACGGCACGCGGGCTGTCGTCCGCGTGGCCGAACCACTCCGGCGGATCGCCCGCGAGGCCCGGCGCGCGGATGAGCGTGACCCCCGAGTGCACGTGCGCCCGGAGGTCTTCCCGCAGGACGGTGTCATCCAGTGGCTGGCCCGGCTTCTCGGCTCCGGGGTGGGTGTGCGCGTCGACCAGGCCGGGCAGCAGCCAGCCCTCGGCGACCAGCTCGGCGCCGGGCACCGGATCGGTCGTCCACCGGTCACCGTCGGCGTAGAGATCGACCGGCTCACCCTCGGGAAGGCCGAAACCGCGGACTCGTAGGACTGCCACCGGCATCACCTTATCGGGTCACACTGGGCGCATGACGTTGACGACTCGGATGCTCACTGCGGAGACCTGGGACGACTTCGCCGCGCTCGTCGAGGCCAACAACGGCGTGTGGGGTGGGTGCTGGTGCATGGGCTTCCACCCGGAAGGTGTCGGCGAGGGGCACACCGCGGCCGGCAACCGCGAGGCGAAGCTCCGGCACGTGACGCGGGGAACGGTCCACCAGATCCTGGTGTACGACGGTGACCGCTGCGTCGGCTGGTGCCAGTTCGGCCCGCCGCCGGAGCTTCCCACCATCAAGAACAAGCGGGCCTACGACGCGGGCGCCGACGTCCCGCCGGACTGGCGGATCGGCTGCGTCTTCACCAACGCCAAGGACCGTGGCAAGGGCGTCGCCGCGGCGGCGGTCGCGGCGGCGCTCGACGAGATCCGGCGGGCCGGGGGCGGTGTGGTCGAGGCCTATCCGGAGCAGACCGAGGAGCGGCCGCCCCAACGAGGGTCCTTTCTGCACACCGGGCCGGAAGAGCTGTACGCACGGTACGGCTTCACCCGGGTCCGGAAGATCGCGAAGTGGCGGTGGGTCATGCGCACCGAAGTTCGCCGCGACTAAGGGAAGGGCAGCAGGGCGAGTTTGCCGACGGTGGCCCGCGCGGCCAGCTCGACCAGCGCTTTCGGGCCGTCGGCCAGTGGGTAGGTGGTGGGCCGGCCGGGACCGAGCACTCCGGCCGCGAGAAGTCCGAACATCTCACCCATCACCTCACCGAAGATCGATGGTGCGGCCTGGATCAGCGTGCCGATGTTCAGGCCGATGAGGTGAATCTGGTGCTTGTAGACCAGGTCCCAGTTGGTGATCGTGGCTTCCCCGCCGGCCAGGCCGTAGACGACGACCCGTCCGGTGATCCGCTTGGCCGAGGCCAGGCTGGCGTGCAGGGTGGGGCCGCCGGCTGACTCCAGCACCAGGTCGGTGCCGGCGCCACCGGTCAGCCGCATGACCTCGCTCACGAGGTCGGCGCCGCGGGAGTCGAGGACGTGGTCGGCGCCCAGACTCCGTACCAGGTCGTGCTTGGCCGGCGAGGCCGTGGCGATCACGGTCGCGCCGTAGTGCTTGGCCATCGTGAGCGCGGCCTGCCCCGTCGCGCCGGCCGCGGCGTGGATCAGAACGGTCTGCCCGGCGGCGACGCGGCCCAGTGGCTTGAGGGCGGCCAGCGCGGTCGGCCAGCTCACGACCAGTCCCAGCGCCTGCTCGTCGGCCCAGCCCGCCGGTACGCGGACCGCCGAGGCCGCGGGTAGCACCAGGTATTCGGCGAAGGCACCGCCGGCGATGCCGACGCCGATGACGTGGGTGCCGGGTTCCAGGCCGGTCACCCCCTCGCCGACGGACGTGATCTCGCCGGCGCCTTCGATTCCCGCCACGTACGGCGGCCGCGGACCGCCCGGGAAGGTGCCGGTGGCCTGCTGGATGTCGACGAAGTTGACCCCGGCGGCGGTCACCCGGACCAGGATTTCGCCGGGGCCCGGGCGGGGGACCGGAGCGTCGGTGATCAGGCGCAGGTCGCGGGGGCCGTTCAGGGACGTCTGCTGCAGGGCACGCATGGTCGGCTTCCTTCGGGTGGGTGACGAGGCCGGTCGGCTACACCCAGGAAGACCCGGCCGAACCGGGAAAGGAATCGCCCGTCCGAAAGGAAACCGGCTCGAACGCGGCGACCAGTCCCGGGTCGCCGAAGGAGGTGATCCGGCGGATGCCGGCGTCGGTGACGGTGAGCACGCAGATTCCGTACGGCTGATAGCTCCCGCTCGGGTCGCGGGTGTAGACCGCAGCGGCCGGCTGCCCGTTGGCGCTGGTCGCCAGCATGCGCCAGGCGCCGGGTGAGCCCAGCAGGTGGTCGCGCAGGAAAGGTATGCAGGTAATGCGGCCGGCGAACCAGGTGCGCAGCGGTGTCGCCTCCAGGGTGGCGTCGGCCAGGAGCAGCCGTTCCAGTGCGGCGGCGTCGGCGTTCTCCAACGCCGCGATGTATCGATCGAGCAGCTCGCGAGCGCGCGGCGCGGCCGGCTCGGTGATCTGGCCGTCGGTCAGGTCGAGTTCCTCGAGCCGCGCCCGGGCCCGTTGCAGCGAGCTCTTGACCGACGCCGTCGTCGTGCCGAGCATGGCCGCGACGTCGGTGGCCGGAAACGCCAGCACGTCCCGCAGCACCAGCACGGCCCGCTGTCTCGGCGGAAGGTATTGCAGGCTGGCGACAAGAGCCAGGCGCACAGCCGCACGGGCCGCGACGATAGTGGCCGGGTCGGCCGAGTCCGGCAGCACCCTGGCGTCCGGCGCCGGCTGCAGCCAGCTCACCTCGCTGCCGGCGTCTCGCAGGGTCGCGTCGGGGTCCGGCTCCGGTTCACTGATCGCGGAGGGCAGCACCCGCCGGGTCCGCCGGGCCAGCTCGGTCAGGCAGCGGTTGGTGGCGATCTGATAGAGCCAGGTGCGGATGGACGACCGTCCCTCAAACCCGCCGTGGGATCGCCAGGCCCGCAGGTAGGTCTCCTGTACCACGTCCTCCGCGTCCTGGATCGAGCCGAGCATGCGATAGCAGTGCGCGAACAGCTCCCGCCGGAACGGCTCGGTAGCTTCGACGAACCCGCCATCGCCCTCCATGACGCCCATTCAAACACCGTCGCGGATGAACGCGGGCAGGTCGACCAGCGAGGTCACCCGGGACGCCTCGTCGTGCGGGCCCTCGTCGTAGCGGTCGAGGTGGACGGCGTGGAGGCCGGCCGCGCGGGCGGGCAGCACGTCGAGGTCGTGGCGGTCGCCGACGCTGAGCACCGCCGACGGCGGCAACCCCCAGCGGGAGCAGGCCAGCGAGAACGCCGCCGGGTCGGGCTTGGCCGTGCCCAGGCCCTCGGCGGTGAAGACCGGGCCGAGACGGCCGGTCAGGCCCACCCGGGCGATCTTGTCGTTCTGCTGCTCGATCACCCCGTTGGTCAGGACCGCCGTGACCAGACCGGCGCAGGCGAGGGCGGCCAGCAGGCCGGGCACGTCGTCGAACAGCGTGTACGCCTGCTGGTAAGCGGCCAGGTAGCCGTCGAAGATGCCGTCGAGGTCGGACTCGGCGTACGGGAAGTTGACGGCCGGGAGGAAATCCCGCAGCCGGCGGCGCCGCTGTTCCTGGAAGGTCGTGGTGCGCTCGCGCCAGGCGACCAGGTGGTGTTCCTGCAGATCGACCCAGAGTTGGTGCAGCGCGGGCGTGGGCGTCACGCCCAGTGCCGGCAGCCAGTCGAACAGAGCGCGACGGATCGCGCCGCGCTGGTCGAGGAGGGTGTCGTCGAGGTCGAGGAGTACTCCGCGCAGCTGCACAACCCAGGACCGTAGTGGTTGACTCGTGCCGTGATCGAACCGATTTCCCTCGGCACCTGGCCCACCCCGGTCGAGCGCGCGCCCCGGCTGCGCGAGCGGCTCGGCCTGGAAGAGCTCTGGCTCAAGCGGGACGACCTGTGCGGCCTCGGCGGCGGCGGCAACAAGGTGCGCAAGCTCGAATACACGTGTGCCGAGGCGCTGGCCGCGGGCGCCGACACGGTCATCACCTCGGGCGGCCCGCAGAGTAATCACGCCCGGCTCACCGCGGCCGCGGCAGCCCGGCTCGGTCTACGCTGCGTGCTGGTGCTCGGCGGCACCGAGCGTCGCAAGGCCGGCAATCTGCTGCTGGACGAGATGGCCGATGCCCGAATTGTCTGGGCGGGCGACACTCCACTCGACGAAGTGGTGAACCGGGAGAAAGGCACCGCTTTCGTCATCCCCTTCGGCGGCTCGAGCCCGACCTCGATCGACGGCTATGCGGCCTGCGCGCGGGAGATAACAGAGCAGGTCACCACCTTCGACGTGGTGATCACCGCGGTCGGCTCGGGCGGCACGATGGCGGGCCTGGTCAAGGAGCTCGGCCCGGCGCGGGTGGTCGGTGTCGACACCGGCGCGGTCCCCGACCCCGCGGCGACCGTCTCGGGCCTTCTGGGCGGCGCGGTCGCACCGGCCGACCTGCGGATCGACCGGAGCCAGGTCGGCGCCGGCTATGCGGCGCTCACCGATTCCGTACGAGACGCGCTCGCGCTCGCCGCCCGCACCGAGGGCGTCTTCCTCGACCCGACCTACACCGGCCGGGCCATGGCGTCCCTGATCGCCGGCGGCCACGGCGACCGGGTCGTCTTCCTGCACACCGGCGGCCTGCCGGGCCTCTTCGGCCACCCCGACGTCTAGACACCTTTTGGGGTGGGGGTCAGGGTGGGGTGTTGGTGGAGGTGGACCCGTTGCGGTGAAGTAGCCGTTGATCAGGGCGGTGCGGTATTGCATATGTTTGAGGCGGTTCTTCACCGCGGTGGTGGCGTCGTTGACGGTGCGGACGGCGGGCGAGGTTGGCCCGGCTGCCTTTGATGGTCGGCCAGACGTTCTCGACCGGGTTGAGCTCTGGCGCATAGGCCGGTAGCTCGTAGACGCGCGGCCAACGCCGGGCGGCGATCGCCGGCTCGTCTCGCTCGATCGGCCGGTGGATCGGCAGCTGAGAGCCGAGCCGGCACATCGCCTGTCCCGCGGTCGTGATCGCGACCCGGATAGGGAACATCGTCGCGATCAACGCCAGGATCCGGGCCAACGTCCAGCGCTGGTCCTCGCGGTGGCCGGCGGCGGCTGGGCCCAGCTCGGGCCGAGCCTTGCGCCGGGCCGGTTTCCCGCCGCGCCGGAAACCCGGCGCATGAACGCCCGGTTTCCAGCGCGGCGGTCCGGCACGACGTCAGGCTGTGCCGATCCGTCTGTCCACTGCGGACGGATCGCCGGGCCGGGACCGCAGTCTGCGCAGCATGCGGGCGTCGGTGAAGCCGACCGCGCGGGCCGCCGCCTCGACCGTGGTGCCGTGCCCGATCAGATATTCGGCCCGCTCCACCCGCAGCACCTGCTGGTATTGCAGCGGCGTGCGGCCGATCGCGGCCGCGAACAGCCGGGTCAGGGTGCGCTCGCTGACCCCGGCTCCGGCGGCCAGCGCGGGCAGCGGCAGCGGCGACGCGAACTGGGCGTCGATGCGGTCCTGAACCCGGTGGACGACGTCGCTCAGGTGGCCGCGGTGGCGCAGCATCGCCGACGCCTGCCGCTCGTCGCCGTTGCGCCGGGCGTAGACGACCATCTCGCGGGCCACCCGGGCCGCCATTTCCGGGCCGAACCGCTGGGCGACCAGGTGCAGCGCCAGGTCGATGCCGCTGGCGATGCCGGCCGAGGTGACCACCCGGTCGTCGCAGACGTAGAGGACGTCGCGGATCACGGTCGCCGCCGGGAAGTCACGGGCGAGGTCGTTCTGCAGTTCGTGGTGGGTCGTGCAGCGGCGGCCGTCGAGCAGCCCGGCCCGGCCGAGCACGGCCGCCCCGGCGCAGACGCTGGCCACCGTGCCGCCGGCCGCGTGGTGGGCCGCGATCCTCTTCAGCGTGGCGTCCGAGACCTGGCCGTGGCCGTCGCGGTAGCCGGGGACCAGCACCAGATCGGCTGGGCCGAGGGCCGGCCACTCGAGGTCGGCCATGAGCGGCAGGCCCTGCCAGGACGGTATCGGGGTGGTCTCGCCGACGAACGACAGGTCGTAGCGCTCGGTCGTGCCGAACACCTGGGCCGCCCCGGCCAGGTCGAGCAGGTGCACCTGGGGCAGCAGCACGAAGACCACGCGGCTCACGATCCGGTCAGCCTCCCAGGTAGGCGTCCGTGGTGGTGACGGTGGCGAAGCGGCCGGCCAGAGCGTATTCGGTTCGGGCGACCACGTCGGCGGCGGCCAGCGTACGCGGGTCGGCCAGCAGCTCGTCCACCGACAGCGCGTCGGGCGCGTCCCAGTGCGGGATCGGGAACGAACCCGTCGCGTCGGTCACGAAGGTGACGGCGTACCCGAAGTCGCTCGCCACCCGAGCGGTGGTCTCGACGCACTGCTCGGTGCGGATGCCGCAGACCGTGACCGAGCCGACCCCGCGCGTCGTCAGCACCTGTTGCAGGTTGGTCGTGGAGAACGCGTTGTGCGAGCTCTTGACGATGATCGGCTCGTCCTTGTCCGACTCGAACTCGTCGATCAGCCGCACGTGCCCGTTGGCCGGGTCGAACTCGTCGCCGCTGCCCTCCTCGGCGTGCAGCACCCAGACGACCTCGTCGCCGCGCCGCCGGGCCGCGTCGACCAGCCGGTGCACGTTGGCGAGCAGCGCCGGGTTGTGGAGGGTCTTCCAGAGCGGCCGGACCCGGAACGACTCCTGCATGTCGATGACGATCAGCGCGTTCTGCATCCTGTCATCAAACGCGCCCGGAGGGCGCGGGCAGAAGGCATCATCCGGGCCACCCCCGGAACGATCCGGTCACCCACTACGGGTACGCCCCGGGTTGCTCCCGATTCCCGGCGGCCGCGGGCGGGCCAAGGATCGACGGCATGCGACTTCTTGCCTCCACAGTGGCCCTGGCGATGAGCGTGGCCGGGCCGGCCCCCGGCGCCACGAACCGGCTCGACTGGCACGACTGCGGCGCCGGCTACGCGGCCGAGTGCGCCACGCTGACGTTGCCGGTCGACTGGTCGCACCCGGACGGCCCGACCTTCGGCTTGGCGGTCGCGCGGCACCGGGCCACCGATCCGGCCCACCGCGCCGGCACGCTGATCTACGGACCGGGCGGGCCGGGCGACTCCGGCGTCGACCGTGTCGTCACCGGGATCGACCGGTTCAGCCCCGATCTGCGGCGGCACTTCGACATCGTCAGCTTCGATCCGCGGGGCGTCGGCGACAGCGCCCCGATCGTCTGCCCACCGGACATCGGCGCCGACGCGCCGCCGCCGGTCCTGAGCAGCCAGGCCGATTTCGACCGGACCGTGGCCTACAACCGTGAGCTGTGGTCGGCGTGCACGTCCGCGGTGTTCGACCACGCCGACACCGCGAGCACGGTCCGCGACCTCGACGCGTTGCGGGCCGCCCTGGGCGAGCGGACGGTCACCTTCCAGGGGACTTCGTACGGCACCCTGCTGGGCGAGCAGTACGCCGAACGTTATCCGGACCGCGTACGGGCGATCGTGCTCGAGAGTGTGGTCGACCACCGCCCGACCAGCACGTCGCGGTTCCTGGTCGAGCAGTCGTGGGCCCAGCAGGACTCGTTCGACGCGTTCGCGGCGGCGACGCCCGGGCAGGACGTGCGCGCCGACTACGCGACCGCGTTCGCCGAGGCCGAGGCCGGGCGGCTGAACATCTCGGCGTTCGAGCTGAGCGCGCTCGAGCTCGGGCTTTTGAAGGGCCCGAATTACACCCGGTTCGCCGCCTATCTGGCCGCGCCCGGGACGATCCCGGTGCCGCCTCCGCTGGTCGTCGTTCCACCCGTCTTCTGCAACGACTGGTCGCTGCCGGTGCGGAACTTTCAGGACTATGCGGCGATCCTGCGGGCGGCCGGGAAGGTGGCCCCCGATCTGCACTACGGCGCGCAGGTCATGGCCCTCACCATGTGTCTCGGCTGGCCCACGGTCGCCAACCCGCAGCACACGCTGAACGTGCACACCCGGACGCCTCTGTTGCTGATCAACTCGCGGCACGACCCGGCGACCGGCATCAACTGGGCGACCTCGGTCCAGCGGCAGCTCGGCCGGAACGGCGTGTTCGTGGTCTATCAGGGGGCCGGGCACGGGGCGTACAGCCTGAGCGATTGCATCAAGCAGATCACCGACCGCTATCTGATCTCCCTGACGGTGCCGCGTCGCGGCACCACCTGTTAGCGCCGCAGATCGTCGCCGCCGAGGGCGGCCAGCTCGTCGCGGTCGGGCAGCCCCTCGCAGTCCCCAGGAACGGTGACCGCGAAGGCGCCGGCCGCGATCGCGGTGGCCAGCCGCGCCGCCGGGGCGGCACCGGCCATCCGGTCGGCCAGGTAGCCGGCGACGAACGCGTCTCCGGCGCCGACCGGATCGATCACGGTCACCGGGATCGCCGGCACGGTGAAGGACGCGCCGTCGATCAGTGCCGAGCAGCCGCGGGCGCCGTCCTTGATCACGACCTCGGCCGGTCCGAGCTTGGCCATCTCGCCGAGCGGGTCGGCCGGGTCGACGAAGAGGGCCGCCTCGTCGGGACCGGCGAACGCCACGTCGGCCCGGGACACCAGGTCGCGCAGCACCGGCGCCGCGTCGAAACGGGACCACAGCTTGCTGCGGTAGTTGACGTCGACCGACACGGTCACGCCGGCCGACTTGGCGGTCTCGATCGACTGGAAGACGGCCGCACGGGCCGATTCGCTGAGCGCCGGGGTGATGCCGGTGACGTGCAGGACCGCGGCCCCGGTGATCTCGCCCGCCGGGACGTCGGCCGGGGTCAGGCGGGAGCCGGCGCTGCCCGCGCGGTGGTAGTCGACGTGCGCGAACGCGCCCGACCGGCGGTAGCGCACCATCAGCCCGGTGAACGCCTCGTCGCGCAGGGCCAGCGTGCGCACCCCGGCCGCGGTCAGCCGGGCCGCGATCAGGTCGCCGGTCGAGTCGGGGCCGACGCGGCCGAGCCAGGTCGCCTCGCCGCCGAGCCGGGCCACGCCGACCGCCACGTTGCTCTCGGCGCCGCCGATGCCGAACCCGAAGCTGCGCGCGTGGGCCAGCGGGCCGATGCCGTCGGCCGCGATCAGCCCCATCGTCTCGCCGAAGGTGAAGAGGCCGCCGCTCATGATCGTGCGATGGCGACGGCACTGACCGCCTGGCGGGCTCTTGCCGCGAGCTTCTTGAGGTCGCCTCCGGCCGCCGCGTCGCCGATCAGCGGGCTGCCCAGCCCGACCGCGACCGCGCCGGCCGTCAGCCAGTCGGCCACGTCTTCGATCTTGATGCCACCGGTCGGCATGATGCGCGCGCCGGGCAGCGGGCCGCGGACGTCCTTCAGGTAGCCCGGGCCGAGGTTGCCGGCCGGGAAAAGCTTGACCAGCGGCGCGCCCGCCCGCATCGCCCCGTAGATCTCGGTCGGGGTGAACGTGCCCGGATAGAACGGGACGCTCGACGCGGCGACCAGCCCGGCGTCGAGCACCGGGGAGACCAGGAACTCGGCCCCCGCGTCGATCGACGCCTTGGCCTCGTCGGCGGTGAGCACGGTGCCCGCACCGACCGCGACCGTCGCGGGCAGCTGGCGGCGCAGCCCGGCCAGCGCGTCGATCGCGCCCTGCGAGGTGAGCGTGACCTCGAGCGCGGTGACCCCGGCCCCGACCAGCACGTCGGCGACCGCGGCGAAACTGTCGGCGGTCTTGGCGCGCAGGATCGCGACGATGCCGCTGCGGGCGACGGAGGCGGAGACCGGATCGAGAGACGTCACGCCCTCGATCCTGCCCTACCCCTGTGCGATCAGCCAGTGACGCCGGACTCCTCTTCGCGGCTCGCGGGCACCCTCCGCAGCAGTTGACGGCCGCGGCGGCCACCGTTGAGGGACTGCGGCGGATCGGTCTCGATGCCGAGCTCGACCCGGATCTCGGCCTCGAACTGCTGCATGACGAGAGGGACCTGGGCGAGAAGCTCACGGAAGTGCGTCTCCGGGCGTACGCCCGGGACCGCGCTCGGATTCATCTCGCCGTGCAGTTTCTGCAGGAGCAGGTGGACGGCGATGGCGGCGCTGCGCACCGGGCCCGTGGCGAGCAGCCGCACCTGCATCAGCGCCGGCCCGACCTCGTCGACGTACGCGAGCCCGGACGCCGGCTTGTCGCCCGCCTCGAACGCCGCCCGAAGGCGGTAGACGTCGCGCTCGAAGACGGCGAGCAACTCGACGTACGCCGCCTTGCGCTCCGCGTACCACCGCTTGGTGCGGCGCCGCCGCCTCAGCAGGTAGTCGGTGCGGGCGCTCACGAGCTGCGCGGTCGCGGCTCCGGCCAGGGCGAACAGGGCGGCGATGAGGGGCAGCCCCCACCACGGGATCTGGGACACCCGCTAACCGTAGCGATGACCGGCACGAGATCCGCGGGTGCGCGCCGATCGTGACCGGGCGGCGACCCTTCATCAGCTCTCCGGCCATCCGGATCAACACCGGGTGAACATGACATGCTGGCCGGTGTGACAGCTCCGATTGACGATCGTTGGTTCGAGGACTACAAACCGGGCGCGGTCTACGAATACGGCTATGCGACCCTCACCGAGGACGAACTGCTGGATTTCGCCCGTAAGTTCGATCCGCAGCCCATGCACATCGATCCGGCCTACGCGTCGTCGGGCCCGTTCGGGGGGCTGATCGCCAGCGGCTGGCACACCGCCGGGCTGATGATGCGGCTGCTCGCCGACAACTACCTCTCCAAGGTCGCCAGCCTGGCCTCACCCGGCGTCGACGAGTTGCGCTGGCCCCACCCGGTGCGCGCGGGCGACGTGCTCCGCCTGCGGGTCGAGATCGTCGAGGCCCGGGAGTCGCGCTCGAAGCCCGATCGTGGTGTCATCCGCACCCGGGCCGAGCTGCTCAACCAGGATGATGTGGTGGTCATGAGCCTGCTCGCGGTCAACATGGTCGCCAAGCGGCCTTGACCTGAATCCAGCTTCAACTTGCAGGCTGATGGCATGAGAGCCGCCGTCTTCGACCGTTTCGGCCCGCCATCGGTTCTGCGGGTGGCCGAGCTTCCGGACCCGGTTCCCGGTCCGGGCGAGATTCGCGTACGGGTGAGGGCCGCCGGGGTCCAGCCGTTCGACGTCGCGTTCCGGCAGGGCCGGCTGGCGCGCGACCGGGCCTCGTTCCCGCAGCAGGTGGGCCAGGAGTACGCCGGGGTCGTCGACGCCGTGGGCCCAGATCCCGAGACGACCCCGGTTTCCGAGACAACCCCGGTTTCCGAGACGACCCCGGGTTCCGAGACGACCCCGGGTTCCGAGACGACCCCGGGTTCCGAGACGACATGGGCGGTCGGTGACGCGGTGCTCGGCTCGACGATGTTCAACGGGCAGGCCTCGGCGGTCGTGGTGCCGGCCGTCAACGCGGTCCGCAAGCCCGGCCATCTCGACTTCCCGACCGCGGCCGCCCTGGTCGCGGCGGCCCAGACGGCGAGCGGGGCGCTGCGGGAGCTCGGCGTGCGGGCCGGGGACGTGCTGCTGGTGCACGCGGCGGCGGGCAGCGTCGGCACTCTCGCGGTGCAACTGGCCCGCCTGGCCGGGGCCACGGTGATCGGCACGGCGAGTCCGGCCAACCACGACTACCTGCGCGGCATCGGCGCCATCCCGGTCGCGTACGGGGAAAGCCTGCCGCACAGCGTGCGGCTGATCGCCAAGCGTCTCCCGACCGTGGTCCTGGACGCCGCGGGCGGCGAGGCGATCGCCCAGTCGGTGGCCCTCGGGGTGCCGCCGGAGCGGATCGGCACCATCGTGGACGACCGCGCGGCGGCCGAGCACGGCGCCCGGGTGGTCCGCGCCCCGCGCGACCCGCTTCGCCTCGCCGAGGTGGCCGAACTGGCCGCCCGTGGTGTTCTCTCGATGCCGGTCCGCGCCTACCCCCTGTCCGACGTGGCGGCCGCGCACGCCGCGGTCGAGTCCCGGCACGGCCGCGGCAAGGTGGTGCTGATCGTCGAGTCGGCCTGACGCCGGATTCGGCGCCGGCCCGAGGTCGGTCCGAGGTCGGTCCGAGGTCGGTCCGAGGTCGGTCCGAGGTCGGCCCGAGGTCGGCCCGAGGTCGGCCCGAGATCGGCTCGGCCCGGTCGGATTCAGCGGCGGCGCGGGCCAGCTCAGGCGAGCCGGAACAGGAGCGCCAGCGCGGCCGCGATGCCGGCCGCGCCGGCCAGCCAGCCCGCGAACAGGCCGCCGGCGGAGCCGATCCGGGCCCGCACCGACGGGATCAGCACCAGGATCACGTCGATGACCAGCCCGGCGAGAGACAGCACGACCAGCACCGGTAGGAAGATCAGGGCGCCCGCCGTCGCGCCGCCCTCGCCGCCGAGGCGGGCGGCCAGGAACAGGCCGAGGCTCGCCAGCGCGGCCACCGCCACCTGGCCGAGCAGCCCGACGAGGAGGCCGCGCCGGAACGAGCCCCCGGCGGTCGTGGTCGTGGTGACACCGGTCATCGTTCTACCTCCGTCGGGAAAGGACTGGCGAAGGTCTGAACGTCGGAAGATCGCGAAGGTTCAACCCTTCATCAGGGGTTCGATGCCGTCGAGCAGGCGGGCCAGGCCGAACTCGAACAGGCGGTCGAGGTCGAGGTCGAACTCCTCCTCGGCCAGGGCGTTGAAGTGGGGGAAGGCGTCGCTTCGCATGATCTGGACCAGGGCCGGTTCCTGGATCTGCATCCACTCGTCGGCGGTCAGGCCGCTCTCGCGCTGGGCCTCGACCTCCGGCTCGAGGGCGCTGGCCAGGCCGCGGACGAAGCTGAACAGCAGCACCTGCACATACATCCGCTCGGTGAAACCCAGCCGGGTGCCGTCGAAGGCGGCCAGCACCCACTCGGTGAGGCGCATGGCGTTCGGGGCCATCTGGGGCCGGGTCAGCGACATCGACGGGCCGAGCCACGGGTGCCGCTGGAAGAGGGCCCACTCGCCGCGGGCGACCAGCTCCAGGGCGGTACGCCATCCGCGCGGCGGCCGCGGCGGCAGCGAGACCGTGCCGAGCGTCGCGTCGATCATGGCGAGCAGCAGGTCGTCGCGGCCGGCGACGTGGCGGTAGAGCGACATCGTGGCCACCCCCAGTTCGCCTGCGAGGCGGCGCATCGAGAGGTCGGCCAGGCCGTCGCGGTCGGCCAGGGTGATCGCGGCGGCGACCATGCGGGGAAGGGTGAGCTCGTGGTCGCGGGCGGCCGACGGGCCGGCCACCACGGTGCCGACACCGGGGCGGGCCACGGTCAGGCCCTCCTCGCGCAGCGCCGCGTGCGCCTTCGTCGCGGTCGCGATGGCGACGCCCCACTCGCGGGTGATCGCCCGGGCCGACGGCACACGGTCGCCCGGTCGCAGCTCGCCCGCCTCGATGCGGCGGCGCACGTCGCTGACGATCTGGCGGTAGGGCGGTTCCACGGCTAGTACACCTCCCGGTTCCTGAGCGCACTGTACTAGTGCAGTTTGCCAGCCTTCAAGCGCTGTCCTACCGTCGCTAGTACATCAATTACAGCGTACGCAGAGGAGCGGGGAAATGCGGGTTCTGATCTCCGGCGGGGGCATTGCCGGTCCGGCGGCGGCGTTCTGGCTGCACCGGGCGGGCGCCGAGGTGACGATCGTGGAAACGGCTCCCGGCCCGCGGCCGGGCGGGCACGCGGTCGACGTACGCGGCATCGCGCGCACCGTCGTCGAGCGCATGGGGCTGCTCGACACGATCAAGGCGAACCGGGTCGACGAGCGGGGCGTCGCGATGGTCGACCGCGACAACCGGCGGCTCGCCGTCATGACGGCCGACGCGTTCGGCGGCGAGGGCATCGTGGCCGAGATCGAGATCGCGCGGGGCGACCTCGGCCGCATCCTCTACGACGCCACCGCCGACTACACCGACTACCGGTTCGGCGACCGGATCGTGCGGCTGGAGCAGCACGCCGCCGGGGTCGACGTCACCTTCCGCAGCGGCGGCACCGAGCGGTTCGACCTGGTGGTCGGGGCCGACGGCGTGCACTCCGGGGTGCGGGCGATCGCCTTCGGGCCGGAGAAGGAGTTCGTGAACTACCTGGGTGCCTACGGCGCGTACTTCACCGTGCCCGACCCGGGCGACACCGAGAACTACTTCTACATGTACAACGCTCCGGGCGGGCTGGTCGCGGGCCTGCGCCCGGAGCACGGCGGTACGGCCAAGGCCAGCCTGAGCTTCCTCGAACCGGAGCCGCGGTACGAGCGGATCACGCGCGCCGAGGCCGAGAAGCTGCTGGCCGAGCGGCTCGCCGGGGCGGGCTGGCGGGTCGGCGACTTCCTGGCCGCGATGCCGGGGGCCGACGACTTCTACTTCGACTCCACCAACCAGGTCACCGTCGAGACCTGGCACCGCGGCCGGGTGGTGCTGCTCGGCGACGCCGCCACCTGCGGTTCGCCCCTGTCCGGGCTCGGCACGAGCGTCGCGCTGGTCGGGGCGTACGTGCTGGCCGGCGAGCTGGCGGCGGCGGGTGGCGACCACGAGGCGGGGCTCCCGGCCTATCAGCGCGTTCTCCACCCGTACGCGAAGGCGGCGATGGAATTGCCGCCCGGCGGCATCAAGGGGTTCGCCCCGCGGACCCGGACGATGATCTGGCTGCGCGCCCGGTCGATGAACCTGATGAACCACTGGCCGTGGTCGGCCGTCATGCGCCGGATCGCGAGCCGGTCCGATGCCATCACCCTGCCGGATTACGCCGTGGAAGGGGAATCGCGTTTATCGATGAGCGCCGGTGGTTAACCGGCGTTCATGGACACCGCCGCCGCCCCGCCCGAGGAGGGCCGCTTAAGGCCCGACCAGCGCAACGCCTTTCTGGCCGCCTTTCTCGGCTGGACCATGGACGCCTTCGACTACTTCATCGTCGTGCTCGTCTACGCCGAGATCGCCAAGGACTTCGGCGTCTCCCTGGAGCGCATGGCGTTCCTCACCACCGTCACGCTGCTGATGCGGCCGGTCGGCGCGTTGATCTTCGGACTCTGGGCCGACCGGGTGGGCCGGCGGATCCCGCTGATCGTCGACGTCTGCTTCTATTCGGTCATCGGCTTCGCCTGCGCGTTCGCGCCGAACTTCACCGTTCTGCTGATCCTGCGCCTGGCCTACGGCATCGGGATGGGCGGCGAGTGGGGTCTCGGCGCGGCGCTGGCGATGGAGAAGATCCCGGCCAAGCGCCGCGGCTTCTTCTCCGGCGTCCTCCAGGAGGGCTACTCGACCGGCTACCTGCTGGCCTCGCTCGCCTTCCTGCTCGTGCACTCGGTCTTCGGCCTGTCGTGGCGGTGGCTGTTCGCGCTCAGCATCATCCCGGCGCTGATCTCGTTGCTGATCCGGGCCCGGGTCAAGGAGTCCGAGGTCTGGGAGGTGGCCCGCGCGCGGGTCACCAAGGTCGGCATCCGGCAGATCCTGCTCAACGGCAAGATCGTGCGCCGGTTCGTCTACCTGGTGCTGCTGATGACCGCGTTCAACTGGATGAGCCACGGCACGCAGGACATCTACCCGACCTTCCTGAAGACCGGCATCGGCCTGTCGGCGACCACGGCGACCTGGATCGCGGTCATCTACAACGTCGGCGCGATCATCGGCGGCACGGTGTTCGGCACCATGTCCCAGCGCTTCGGCCGGCGCCGGATCATCGTGATCGCGGCCGTGCTCGGCCTGCCGATCGTGCCGATCTTCGCGTACTCGCACACAGCCGGCCTGCTGTGCCTGGGCTCGTTCCTGATGCAGATCATGGTGCAGGGGGCGTGGGGCGTGATCCCGGCCCACCTGACCGAGCTCTCGCCGGACGAGATCCGCGGCTTCTACCCGGGCGTGACCTACCAGCTGGGCAACTGCCTGGCCGCCTTCAACCTGCCGATCCAGGAGTCGCTGGCCGACTCGCACGGCTACCCGTTCGCCCTCGCGGTGACGGTCGTGCCGGTGCTGATCGCGGTCGCGGTGCTGACCGCGCTGGGCAAGGAGAACCGCGGCGTCGAGTTCGGCACGGAGGCGACCAGCGGCATCACCGAGCCGGCGAGAACCTGAGAGCCATTGACTTGGGGCTCGGCGGGCATCTAATCCATGTCGTGACACACATGTCGCGACATCTAATGGGCCGGCCCGATGCGCACGGCTGAGCAACTGCGATACCTCATCCTCGCGGCCCAGCGGGAGGGCAACCGCCGGCTGACCGTGATGCTGTCGGAGATCGGGGTGACGCCGGCCCAGTCCGAGGCGTTGCGCATCATCGCCGACCACGGGCCGCTCGCCCTGCGGGAGCTCGGCGACATGCTCGTGTGCGACACCGGCCAGAGCCCGAGCCGGATCGTCGACCGGCTGGTCGCCGTCGGCCTGGTCGAACGAACCGTCGGCGAGCACGACCGGCGGCAGGTCCGGCTCACGCTCACCGCCGCCGGCCGCGACCGGGCCCGGCGCGTCGCCGAGATCGAGAACCGGCTGTACGACCTGCTCGACCACGCCGTCGAGGGCACTGACGTCGGCGCCTTCATCGCGTTCCTCAGCGCGTTCACCCACCAGTCGCCGGCCGGGCTCGCCCTCGACCGACGCCTGGCCGCCCAAGAAGGGCCGACACCGTGACCTTCGAACTGACCGTCGACATCGCCGCTCCCGCGCCGCGCGTGTTCGCCTTCGTGGCCGACTTCACCACCATGCCCAGGTGGTATTCCGCCGTCCGGCGCGTCGAGCGCGTCGACGGCACGGGCGACCTCGGGACGCGCTACGAGGTGCACCGCGACCTGCCCGGTGGCCCCGCCCTCAACGAGGTGGCGATCACCGGCCTGACCGCCGGCGAGGAGGTCACCTTCACCTCGCTGACCGGGCCGACCCCGTTCACCTACCACTACCGGGTCGAGCCCCGGGGCGACGCGACGCGGCTGATCCTCGAAGGGACGATCAGCGGCGCCGGCCTCCCGGGGCCGGCCGGGCTGCTCGGACCGCTGGCCGAGAAGCTCTTCAAGCGCGGGATGCGGGAGAACCTCGGCACGCTCGCGGCGCTCCTGCGCGGCTAACTTCGGACGCAGAGGTCGAAGGGGTGGCCGCCCGGGTCGAGCAGGACGCGCCAGCGCTCGGCGTTCGGCTGGTCCGACGGCTTGGTCGCGCCCAGGGCCAGCGCCTGCTCCTCGGCCTTGTCGAGGTCGTCGACGTAGAAGTCGAGGTGGTAGCGCTTGGGCGCGCTCTCGACCGGCCAGCCCGGGGCCGAATAGCCGGGCAGTCTGCCCCACCCGATGCTGGTCGAGCCGTCGCCGATCATGGCGTACTCGTCGGAGGTGTGCAGCACCTCCCAGCCCAGCACCCGCGAATAGAAGACGGCCAGGGCCGCCGGATCCTCGGCGTCCAGATTGATCATGGCTAGCGATGCGAATCCACTCATGAGACCGATCCTGGACGCCGAGGCTGACACCTGCTGTCAGGCTTTCTCAATGGAGATAGACCAGGCCGTCGAGCACGGCGGGACCTTCCAGCTCCACGCGTACGGAATGGGAGCCGTCGTCGTCGAACGACCGTGACCAGACCGCCTGGCGATAGACGGTCGACGTCGACCGCAGGTCGACGAGGCCGGCATCGGTGCCGTCGACGAAGATCCGCACCCGGCCCGAGTCGGCGCCCCGGCCGAAGACCAACGCGGCCGAGCGGCCGGTGAAGGTCCAGCTCGCGGTCGCTCCGGCAGCGGTGCTGCCCAGAGCGACCCCGCCCAGATAATTCGGGTTGCTCAGGGTGCGCCAGGTTCCGGTCCGTTGTGATCCGGCTTCCGAGACAACCACCGGCGTACGCGTCACCGACCCGCTCGCGACATTCCCCGACCGGTCCGTCGCCGCCACGGTGAAGGTGGCCGGGACACCGGGCCGCAGGGTGCCGTCCCGGCCGTGGGTGACGGTGCCCAGGTCGACCGCGCTCGGGCGCAGCAGCCGGACCGAGCTCAGCCCGTTGACGTCCGACGCCGCCCAGCCGAGCCGGATCGGAACCGTGCCGTCGAGCGCGCCCGTCCGCAGCGCCACCTCGGGCCCGGCCGTGAAGACCGGAGCCGTGGCGTCCGAGACCACCTCGGCCGTGACCGTGCTGACCCGCCCGGACAGGTGCTCGGCCCGGATCGTCACCGTGTGCCCGCCCGGCGTCAGATGCAACAGCGCCGTCCGGTGCCCGCCCGGCTCGGCCAGCACCAGCGCGCCGTCGACCAGGATCTCGAACCGGTTGATCAGCGCGCTCGGGGTGGCGAGGTTCCAGAGCGGCTTGATCGCACCACGCGTGTAGAGCAGCCGCCCCCGCTTGACCGCCCCGGTCATGTGCTGGAACCGCAGCCCGGCCGGAGCCGCCCCGGCGATCTTCCGGATCGAGGGAAGCTGCGAATAGAGCACGTCCCCTGGGCAGTCGGTGCGGCCCGCGTCGCGGTGACCGGAAATGCGCCAGAAGGTGGCCCGGGCGCCCTTCGGGTACAGGTTCCCGCCGCCGCTGATCACGGTGACCCTGCCCGCGGGATCATTGCCGTACGCGCCCAGCTTGTAGGCGGCCACCGTCGCGATCGCGGTCCGGACGGCCGAGCTGACGCCGATGCGGTCGAAGGTGCCGATGACCGCGATCGCGCTCGCGTCGGTGTTGAAGCCGAGCGTGTGCGCGCCCAGCACCGGCCGCCCGACACCGCCCGCGCGGCCCTCGAAGACGTTGCCGCACTTGTCGACCAGGAAGTTGTAGCCGATATCGTCCCAGCCCTTGCTGCGAACCTGGTAGGCCTGGATGCCGCGGACGATGGCGGCCGACTGGGAGCAGGAGTAGGAGTTGCCGGTCGCGGTGTGATGCACGAAGAAGACCCCGACCGGGCCGGTGTATTCGGGGGCGCCCTGGACGATGCTCTCGTTGGCGCCCCAGCCTCGGCGGGTGACCATGCCGGGGACGGGACGGGTGGGAAGCGGGACGGCCTGGGCGCGCGTGCCGGCTGTGGATATCGCGTTGCCGGTGGATGAGCGGGCGAGTTTGTCGGTCCCGGCTGGTTTACTCGACCCACCCAGTGCCGGGGTGGGGGAGGCGGCTGACGCGTCCGGATTGATCAGGTCGATGCGGAGGCCGGCCGGCAGCGCACGGCGGGCGCCGCCGACGACACGGGCCCGCACGCCGTCGGATTCGCCGACCCAGAGCGGGTCGGTGGAGCCGCGGGCGTCGCCGGGCTGCGAGCCGTCCGATTCCAGGTTCTGCCACCCGGTCCAGCGGCCGGTTCCGCGGGCTCGGGTGCGGATCTGTACGACACCGGTGATCGCTACGGTCGGGTCGGCCCAGGTCACGCCGAGCAGGCTGAACGGCTTGGTGGTGTGTTCGTGCAGGGTCGCGCCTCCGGCCGCGGACCGGCTGAGCGTCGCGAACGGCAACGTCTGCAGAGCGGGCCGGCTGCGCGGGTCGGCCGCCGCTGTCGGGCGACCAGCGACTGCGCCGCCGGCCGCTGTTGCGCGAAGGGCGGCGGCAGCTACTCCGCCGCGAAGGTCAGCGGCAGCGGCGCCGCTGGGGAGAAGGAAGAGTGTGGCGCTGGCCAAGGCCGCGACAGCGCGGCGTTTCGCCCGATTTCGGTGCACGTGAACCCCCGTGGTCTCACTTGATCGGCCACTGCCACCCTGCATGGCTGCCGCCTCAGCGGTCCCGGGAATTGCGAATAAAAGTCGGATAAGCCCGCATCGCCCGGCGTGTTGCGAAGAGCACGCCGATAAGCACAAAGACTTTGGTAAAGCCGCGTGGCGCCCGGCCGATGATCTGAGCCGTGAAGCTCCACAAGGCGGCCGGGTGGCCGGTGCCGCGGTGTACCGTCGCGGGCGCCGGCCGGCTGCACCTTGGTGTCGGCTTCACCGCGCTCGCGGTCTTCGCGTTCGGCCCGGCGGCGCTGCAGGCCCCGGCGATGGCGGTGATCCTGGTCGCCGGCCTGATCGCCCTGCATGTCGGGTCGCGCCGTAACGTCGACGCGAGCGCGCGCCGCCCGTGGCAGCTGCTGAGCGCCGCGGCCTACCTGTTCGTGCTGACCTCGGCGATCCGGGCGGTCTTCCCGGCGACCATGGCCATTCCGCCGACGAGTGCGGCGCTGATCCCGGATGCTCTCATCGTCGGGGCCTACCTGTGCATCGGGGCCTCGTTCATCGGCATGCTGAGCCGGCGGCGGGCCGGCGAGGACGATCCGGCGCGGATCGACGCGCTGCTGGTCGGGCTGGCCGCCGCGTTCATGGTCTGGACGTTCCTGATCTCGCCGTCCATGCACCCGGACGCCGCGCCGCTGCGGGTCGTCGACTCGTTCTTCCCGGTCTTCGACGTCGTGCTGCTGGTGCTGGTGGCGCAGCTGATGCTGGCCGGTGGCGCCCGCCAGCCCGCGCTCTGGATGCTGGTCCTCGGGTCGTGCGCGATGTTCGTCGCCGACACGCTGTTCACGCTGCGCAACGGCATGCTGGCCGACGTCTCCCAGCACGAGCTCGACTCGCTGTTCATGCTGATGTTCGTGCTGTTCCCGGCCGCCGCGCTGATGCGGTCGGCCCGCACGCTGACCCAGCCGCAGCAGGTTGTGGTGCGTGACCTGAGCCGGCTGCGGATCGCCCTGATCGCGCTGATGATGGCCGGGCCGGTCGTGGTCACCTCGATGATGCCGCTGAGCACCCGTGTCAACGACGTCATCCGGACCGTGCTCTGCACGCTGCTGATCCTGTCGGTGCTGGGCCGGGTGGTGCGCTCGAACAACTCGCGGGCCAAGGCGGAACGGGTCACCCGGCGCCGCTCGACCCACGACGCGCTGACCGATCTGCCCAACCGGGAGCTGCTCACCGAGACCGTCGCCCGGTGGGCGGACGAGGTCACCGCCAAACCCGACGAGATCTGTCACCAGGAGATCAGCCTGCTGTTCCTGGACCTCGACCGGTTCAAGATGGTCAACGACCACTGGGGTCACCAGGTCGGCGACGAGCTGTTGTGCGCGGTCGCCGAGCGGCTGCGGGCCCAGGTGCGCTCCGAGGACCTGGTCGCCCGGATCAGCGGCGACGAGTTCGTCATCGCCCTGGCCAGCCCGTCGCATCTGCGGCTCGCCGAGTCGCTGGCCGGCCGGCTGCTGGAGGAGTTCGCGCGGCCGTTCGGCCTGTCGGTCGGCGACGTCGTCGTCTCGGCCTCGATCGGGGTGGCCAGGTCGTACGGCGGCGCGCACGCGCTCGAGCTGATCCGGGACGCCGACACCGCGATGTACAAGGCGAAGGGGTCGGGGCGGAACGCGTACGCGCTCTTCGACGCCTCGCTGCGGGACGAGGTGCGCGACCGGGTCAAGGTCGAGCAGGCGTTGCGCGGCGCGGTCGACCGGGGCGAGATGGCCGTGCACTATCAGCCGATCGTCGACCTGGCGACGGGGGAGCTGGACGGCTTCGAGGCCCTGATGCGCTGGCATTCGCCCGAGCTCGGCCACGTGAGCCCGATGGAGTTCATCCCGATCGCCGAGGAGACCGGGATGATCGTGGAGATGGGCACGTGGCTGCTGCGCGAGTCGGCCCGCCGGCTCACGGAGTGGATCTCCGATGACCGGCAGCTGCACGTCTCGGTCAACGTGGCCGTACGCCAGCTGCGCGACGGCTCGCTGGTCAGGATCGTCGACGAGGTGCTGCGCGAGACCGGGCTGCCGCCGTCCGCGCTCTGGCTGGAGATCACCGAGTCGGGCGTGATGGAGGACATCGAGGCGGCGCTGCTCACCCTGAACGCGCTCAAGGCGCTCGGGGTCACGCTCTGCGTGGACGACTTCGGTACCGGCTACTCGTCGCTCAGCTACCTGCACCGGCTCCCGGTCGGCATCGTCAAGATCGACCGCTCGTTCGTGTCGGACGTCGGCGCCGAGGGCACCAACGAGCCGATCGTGCGGGCGGTGCTGGCGATGACCCGGGCGATGGGCCAGCGGGTGGTCGCCGAGGGCGTGGAGACCCCGGTCCAGCGGGACTGGCTCCGCGCGCAGGGCTGCGATCTGGTGCAGGGCTGGCTCTACGGCAAGGCCGACCGGCCCGAGAACCTCACCGACTGGATCGAGGGCCGGGTCTCGGTCTAACCACGGGGGAACAGGCCGCGGACCGCGGCCAGCGGCAATGCCGTACGCGGCGAGTACGGCGTACGCCACAGCCCGCCGTGAACCGCGCCGAACGCCTCCTCCTCCCAGACCCGGGACGCGGGGGGCCGCGGGTTGCGGATCTGATGCACCAGCAGCGCGGCCATGAGCTTGTTGGCGGTCGCCGGCTCGAAGACCTCGACGTCGAACAGGTGGGCGCCCGCATAGGCGGCGGCCAGAATGCGGTTGCTGGTGACCGAGCGGGTGCGGGTCGGCGGGGCGACCGAGAGGCTGACCGTCGAGTCGGCGCGGGCCACGGTCGCCCGCCACCGCTGGATGCGCTTGGCGAGCGCGTAGTTGGGGCCCTGCTGGGCGACCAGGCTGTCGTTGACGGCGGGGCTCGCCGCGTACGGGAAGTTGGGCCTCAGCAGCCGGCCGCCGGAAGCCGCGGCGGTGAGCCGGGCCCGCCGGGACCTCGCGTCGAACCGCGCCCGGGCCTGGGTGACCGCCTCGCCCGGCACCGCGAAGACGTCGGTCGGGGTGGCCAGGAAGGCGAGCGCGAGATCGGCCCGGTGGCGACCGAGATGCACGCCGAGCGCGTCGACCGCGGCCGACAGGAGGGGATAGGCGGCGCCCGGCGCGTAGACGTAGTTGCCGAGGATCAGCCGGCCCTCGATGCCGCGCAGCCAGGCGGCGACCGCGGGCAGGTCGGTGAGCAGATCGGCGCCCGGCACGTCGCCGCGGGCGGGCGCGATCAGGCGCCCGGCCGACCGCACCGCCCGGACCCGGTCCCACGACTGTGGCAGGTCGAGGCCGACAACCGTTGCGCCCCAACCGAGTACGGCCGGCAGCGGGCCCATCTCGGCGCCCGCGCCGAGCACGACCAGCCGCTGGTCGGAGAGGTCGAGCCACCCTGGATTGTCGGCCACCTCGCGGACCGCCTCCGAGCACGACGGTTCGATGACGCCGTTCGCGACCCAGACGTCGAGTTGCCGTCGCAGCGAGGCGCCGCTGAGCAGCGAGCCGCGGTAGGGGAGGGTCAGTTCCTTCTCCGCCGCCTCGGCCCCGGCGATGTCGATCGTCGAGAATGGCCGGTCGGGTTCGGTCTCGAGGGCCTCGTCGAGGCTCGTCTCGGCATCGCCGTGCACGAACCGCATGCGGTCGTGCACCGCGGCCAGCCCGGCGGCCGCGATCGCCCGGTCATGGCCGTCGAGTCCGGCCTCGACCAGAGCCCGGAAGTGACGCAGATAACCCTTCCGCCAGTCGGTTTCCCGGTCCGCCGCCTCGGCGGCGGCCGGGTCGGCGGCGCGAAGCGCCTGGGCGACCACGTGCCTTCCGAAGGCGGCGCTGCTGCGGCGATTGCTTTCCATGGGGTACGCGACACCGGGCACGAGCAGAGAATGTACGGGGTTTCGCGCCGTCGTGAACGGGCGCATGAGAAAGGCCGGAGCCCCGTGGCGGCGGGACTCCGGCCTTCGCTGTCTCTAAACTATCGCGTGCGGCCCCGGTTTGCCGCCCGTTTCACCGCGTGGCGTCAGCCCTGGCGACCGCTCCACCGCGGGTTCTTGCGGTTGATGACCACCTGGCGACCGCGGCGGCGGGTCACGACCGAGCCGGGCTTGCTCTTCAGCGACCGCAGCGAGTTGCGAACCTTCATGACGGAACCTCTCTCCGCGCCGGGCGTTCAGCCGACGCGTCGATGGAACGCATCCGGGTGGACGGTTATTTCTGTCGTACCCGTGGGCCAGGATGTGCGCCGTGGCCGACGTGAAGGTGTGCGACGAGACGATGACCGGGCGCGAGATCGAGTCCTGGCTGCTGCCCGGATTGCCCGACGAGATGACCGCCCGCGAGTTGCTGCGGCTGCGGCTCGACGCCGGTGGTGGCCCGGCGGCCGCGGGGCAGCTCGACGCGGCCTGCGCGGAGTTCGCGCGCAACGGCTTCGTGATGATCGCGGGGGAGCGGCAGGTCGACGATCTCGACGAGGTGATCGACCTGAGCCGGGCCGCCGAGGTCGCGTTCATCCGGCTCGTGCCCCTGGTCGGTGGCTGATGTGGCGCTCGCTGCTTCCCGAGGTGCCGCCCGGCCCGGCCGGGCTCGACGAGACGCGGCTGGAGCGGCCGCTCGGCCCGGTCAGCCTCCCGGTGCCCGACGATCCGGCCGGCGAGCCGATCGCGCTGGTCGCCGAGGCGGTCGGGCGCATGGCCGAAATGGTCGGCCTGCGCGAGATGCGGCAGGTGGTCGGTCCCTGGCCGGCCGAGCAGCGCCGGCTCGTCGCCCTGCAGATCGCACTGTGGCACGCGTACGACGACTGGCCGAGCGTGGGCGTCGGCCGGGCCTGGGTCGCGCTGTTGCGAGGACCGGTCGGGTTCCGCCGCGACGACCTGCTCTGGTCGCTGGCCGTGCTGGCCGAGTCGGAGGCGCGCCACCTCGGCCAGGCCCACCATCTGCCCGCGCTGATCGCGGCCGAGCTGCCCGATGATCAGCTGTCCGGGTTGCTGCCGGTCTTCGAGGCGGTGCTGTCCGCCCGCGACGAGATCGACACGCTCGACGAGCGGCTGCGGGTGACCCGGCTCTACTCCGATGTCATCGACCGGCTCACCGACCACCTGCCGCCCTATCTGCTGCACGACGGCGACCGGGTCGGCCCGGCGATCCGCGCCGCGCTGGGCGGTCGGCTGAGCGGCACCGGCATGCGGCCGCTGTTGCTGCACGCGGTTTCGCTGGCCAAGCCGGTTCCCACCCGGGGCTGGCTGCGCACGGCCGAGAGCCGGCTGGCCGCCGCGCCCGACGGTGCGGCCGTCGCGCGGGTGATGCTCGAGACGTTCGCCGCGCGCGGCGAAGAGATCCACGAAGACACCGACACCCTGCTGCGGGGCATGGTCTGGCTGGTCGCGGCCGACCCGGGCGAGGAGGCGTCGGCGGCGCTGGCCCGGGCGGCGGTGGTGGCCGGGTCGCCGCCGAGCCGCTCGGTGGGTTATCCGATCGCCCCGCGCGTGGCCGCGGCCGCGGTCGAGGCGCTGGCCGGGCGGGAGGGCGACACGGCCCGGGCCCTGGTCGCGCTGTCGGCGGCGGTGCGATACAAGGCGTTGAAGACCCGGGTGAGCTCGGCTCTCGACCGGGCGGCCGAGCGGCGCGGCTGGGCGCCGGGCGAGGCGGCCGAGCGGGCGGTCGACGACCATCCGGCCCGGGTGTTCGGCCGGCCGGGCGGGCTGGAGCTGATCGTCGAGATCGACGGCGAGAAGGCGCGGCTGCGCGCGGTGCGCGACGGCCGACCTCTCAAGAGCGTGCCGCCCGGGGTCGACGCCGACGAGCCGCGGGCGGTGGTCAAGGCGCTCACCAGGACGCTCGGGCGGGAACGGGAGCGTCTCGAGGGGCTCCTGTCCGCCGAGCGGGAGTGGGGGTGGGAGACCTGGGTGACGCGCTACCTCGAGCACCCGGTCACCGGCCCGATCGCCGCCCGGCTGATCTGGGAGGGGTCCGACGACGGGGTGACGTGGACCCCGGCCCTTCCGCCTTTCGACCGCTTCCAGCGGGTCCGGCTCTGGCACCCGCTGCGGGCCACGCCCGGCGAGGTGACCGGCTGGCGCGACCGCATCGTCGAGTCGGGTCTGCGGCAGCCGTTCAAGCAGGCGTTTCGCGAGGTCTATCCGCTCACCCCGGCCGAGGAGGAGACGCGGATCTACTCCAACCGGTTCGCCGCCCACGTGCTGCGCTATCCGCAGGCGGCGGCGCTCATGCGGGCCCGCGGCTGGCACGGCGACTATCTGGGCTTCTTCGACGGCGGCTACGACAGCGAGGCGACCCGGGAGTTCGCCGGCGGGGCGTGGCGGGCGTCGTTCCGCCACGAGCTGGTCGACGAGGAGGTCCACGGCCGCGTGGCCTTCTGCTCGACCGACCAGGTGCGGTTCGCGCGGCGCGACGGCACGGCGTGGACGCCCGCGGCCCTGACCGAGGTGCCGCCGCTGGTGTTCAGTGAGGCGATGCGCGACGTCGACCTGTTCGTCGGGGTCACCTCGATCGCGGCCGACGACTCGTGGGCCGACCGGGGCGAGCACCCGTTCTTCCCATACTGGGAGCGCACCGGCTTCGGCGCGCTCACCGCGGCCGCGAAGGTGCGGCGCGACGTGCTGCGGAGGCTGCTGCCCCGGCTGACCATCGCCGCACGGGTGAAGCTCGACGACCGGTTCCTGCGGGTCACCGGGGTCCGCGGCGCCTACAAGATCCACCTGGGCTCGGGCAACGTCCTGATCGAGCCGACCGACCGCTATCTGTGCATCGTCCCGTCGGGAAAGCCGAGCGGCAAAAGCCCGGCGCTGCCGTTCGACGACGACCGTTTGCTCTCGGTGATCCTCTCCAAGGCGATCATGCTGGCCGCCGACGACAAAATCTCCGACCCGTCGATTGTCCGGCAGCTGCCGTCCTGATCGTCACCCGGGCATGGAGACCTTTCGCGTAGCAGTTCCCCAGGACGACCTCGACGATCTGCGCCGCCGGGTGGCGGCCACCCGCTGGCCCGACGAACTGGATGACGCCGGCTGGGACTACGGCGTGCCCGGGCGCTATGTGCGCGAACTGGCCGACCACTGGCTGCACGGCTTCGACTGGCGTGCGGTCGAGCGGCGGCTGAACGCGTACCCGCAGTTCCGCACCGAGATCGACGGCGAGCGGATCCACTTCCTGCACGTCCGCTGCCCCGACCCGGACGCCCCGGCGATCATCCTGAGCCACGGCTGGCCGGGATCGGTGGCCGAGTTCCTGGACGTGCTCGGGCCGCTCTCCGAGCGATTCCACCTGGTCGTGCCGTCGCTGCCCGGCTTCGGCTTCTCCGGGCCGACCCGCAGCCGCGGCTGGGGCCCGGTGCGGATCGCGCACGCCTGGGCCGAGCTGATGCGGCGACTCGGCTACCGGCGGTACGTCGCCGCGGGCAACGACTGGGGCTCGACGATCGCCCCGGAGCTCGGCCGGATCGCCCCCGACGCGGTCGCCGGCGTGCACGTCACCCAACTCTGGACCGACACGCCCGGCCACCTGGACGACCCGACCCCCGACGAGCGGGCGGCCCTCGACGACCAGGCCTGGTTCGAGGCCAACATGAGCGCCTACCACCACGTGCAGGCCCAGCAGCCGCAATCGCTGGCCTTCGCACTCGCCGACTCGCCGGTCGGCCTGCTCGGCTGGCACTGCCTGATCTACCGCGAGGGCCTCGATCCCGACTTCGTGCTGACCAACGTGTCGATCCACTGGCTGACCGGCACCGTGGCCTCGGCCATGCGGATCTACCGCGAGGACGCCCTGCGTCCGGTGCCGGGCGAGCCGACCACGGTGCCGCTGGGCGCCGCCCAGTTCGCCGACGACTATCGGCCGTTCCGCCGTCTGGTCGCGGCCCGGCACCGCAACGTGGCCGCCTGGAATGTTTACGACCGGCCCGGCCATTTCGCCGCCCACCAGTCGCCCGAACTGCTGATCGCCGACCTGGGCGGGTTCGTGGACGGCCTGGGGCTCTGAGTTGCTCAACGGCTCTGAGTTTCCCAACGGCTCTGAGTTTCTCAACTGGGGCGGCCGGCGACCGAATCAGCGGCCATGCGAATGCGCGCTCTCGGAGTCATCCTCACCGCCACGGCGGCCGCCACGCTGGCCGCGACCGCCGCCCCCGCGCTGGCCCGGCCGGCCGAGGGCCGGGTGCTCGGGCTGGGGATGGCCGGCGCGATCCCGGGGCGCTACATCGTCACGCTCGAGGACGGGACCATCGGTGCGGCCGGAACCCACCTCGGCGGGGCGAAGGTGCTCCAGCGGGCCGGCAGCACGGTGTCGGCCGCGATGACGGCCACCCAGGCCCGGCGGCTCGCCGCCGACCCGGCTGTCCGGTACGTCGAGCAGGACCGGCGCGTGCACATCGCCGCGGTCCAGAAGAGCCCGGACTGGGGTCTCGACCGGATCGACCAGCGGACCGTGTCGGCGTCGAAGACGTACACACCGATGGACGACGGGGACTCGGTGCACGCGTACGTGATCGACACCGGGGTCCGGGTCAGCCACCGCGACTTCGGGGGCCGGGCGTCCAACGGCTACGACTTCGTCGACCACGACGGCACCGCCCAGGACTGCAACGGGCACGGCACCCACGTCGCCGGCTCGATCGGCGGCACCACGTACGGCGTCGCCAAGAAGGTCAAGATCGTGGCGGTCCGGGTGCTCGACTGCGCCGGCGAGGGCGACATGTACGACGTGATCGCCGGCGTGAACTGGGTGACCGCCCACGCCGTGAAGCCGGCCGTCGCCAACATGAGCATGGGCGGCGCCCGCAGCGCTTCGCTGGAGGCGGCCATCCAGAAGTCGATCAGGTCGGGGGTCACGTACGTCGTCGCGGCCGGCAACGAGAACGTCAACGCCGCCTCCGAGAGCCCGTCCGCCCTGGCGCCGGCGATCACCGTCGGTGCGACCGACAGCCGGGACCGCCGGGCGTCGTTCTCCAACTACGGCAGCGTGCTCGACCTGTTCGCCCCCGGCGTCGACATCCGCTCGGCCTGGGCCTCCAGCAACACCGCGACCGCGGTGCTCAGCGGCACCTCGATGGCCGCCCCGCATGTCGCCGGCGCCGCCGCGCTGGTCCTCGACGCCTACCCGGCCGACACCCCGGCCCAGGTGCGCGACTATCTGGTCGCCAAGGCCACCACGGGCCGGGTCGCCGACCTCAAGGGCTCGCCCAACCGGCTGCTCTACGTGCCCACCCCGGTCGCCGCGCCGGTCATCACGTCGAGCCACTTCCCGGCCGCGGTCGGCCAGGCGTTCACCGGCAAGCTCGCGCTCGCGTCGAGCCGCCGTGGCTCGTGGTCGGTCGCGAGCGGCCACCTGCCGGCCGGGCTCAAGCTCTCGGCGAGCGGCACGCTTTCCGGTACGCCGGCCGCCTCCGGCACGAGCACGGTCGTCGTCCGGTTCGTCGACTACGTGCCCAACACGGTGACCCGGGCCGTCACCTTCACGGTCACCGGCGGCGCCCCGGTGATCTCGACGACCTCGTTGCCGTCGGGGACGGCCGGGTCCGCGTACGCCCAGAAGCTGGCCGTCGCCGACGGCCGCGCCGGATCGTGGGCCGTGAGTGACGGCCTGCTGCCGGCCGGCCTGATCCTCGACGAGACCGGCCGGATCACGGGAACCCCGGTCGAGGCGGGCGAGTCGACCTTCACCGTCCAGTTCATGGACCTGGCCGGCAACCTGGCGACCGCGACCTACACCCTCAGCGTGCAGCCCTGAAGAGAATCCGTGCAGCCGTAGAAGAAACCGTCCCGCTCGGCGGCCTGGGGGCAGGAGGTCGCCGGGCGGGACGGTGTTGTCCGCCGAGCCTAGTCGCCGGCCATGTCAGCCGGCTGTCACGTGACTGTGGAAATCCTGGGCGTAGGCGGCGACCAGCGCCTCGGAGGACGGCAGGTCGGCCTCGGTGACCGGCAGGCCGGGCAGGACCTCGGCGCCCAGCTCGGTGAGCAGCCGGCGGAGCAGGGTCTCGGCCGCCGCGGCCTGGGGTGCGATGCCGGCCGTCACCACCGGCACCGCCCGCTTGCCGGCCAGGGCCGCCGACGGCAGTTGGTCGAGCAGCACCTTGAGGATGCCGGTGTAGCTGGCCTTGTAGGTCGGGGTGGCGACGACCAGCAGGTCGGCCGAGCGGATCTGGTCGAGCGCGTCGGCGGTCGCCGGGTCGCCCGGGGTGAGCAGCCCGGCCCCCAGAGCGCCGACCTCGATGACGGCGGGGGCCTCGGAGAGCGCCGAGCCGACGGCGACGGCCAGGGCGGACGTGCGGGAGGCCGGTCGCGGATTTCCTGACACCACAACGGTCTTGGTCATGACACTCCTACTATGCGGGAACCCGAGACCATCAGCCGCGCGACCCCGCTGTCAATGTGAGTCTCATATCCTAGTAAACCTCTAGGCTTTAGTTGACATGAGAGGCGGATTGCGGCCAGAGTTGCGGCATGGCAAGAGTGGGGGCATGAGCGATGACTTCCATCGGAGACTTCACCACGTCGTGCCGGCCGGTCTGTCCGGCGACACCGCACAGACCGCGGGGATGACCCGGGTCGAGGCGATCAGCGGCAAGACCGTGGGCAGCCGGGCGCTGTGGATGGGCGAGACGCACGTCTCGCCCGGTGCGGCGAGCGGCGACCATCACCACGGCGAGTCCGAGACCGCGATCTACGTCGTCCGCGGCCATCCGGTCTTCGTGTTCTTCGACCGCGAGACCGGGGCCGAGAAGCGACTCGAGACCAAGCCCGGCGACTACGTCTTCGTCCCGCCGTTCGCGCCCCACCGCGAGGAGAACCCCGACCCCGGCAACGAGGCGGTCGTGGTGATCGCCCGCAGCACGCAGGAGGCCATCGTCGTCAACCTGCCCTCCTTGAAGCCGGATCCCGGGGAGTAATCGGGCGCGCCGCTGACGCCGCGGCCATCCTCGGCCCCGTAACCTACTAGTCATATGGGAGAAGAGGATGACTGTGCTCGCCGTACCCGAACTGCTGCCGGACGCTCCGGTCACCGTGACCATCAGCATCGCCGGCGGTGCCGCCGCCGGCCGCGACCGCGTGCTCGCGGTCCTGCGTGACCTGGTCGACGTGGCCGGCCCGGCCATCGCGGTCGAACTCGACGAGCCACCGCCGGCCGGCGGCATCAGCCTCGACCCGATCGCCCGCACCGCCCTGCGCGACGGCATCCCGCTGGAGCTGAGCCGCCTCGAGTTCGACCTGCTGCTGTTCCTGGCCCGGCACCCGCGGCAGGTGTTCAGTCGCACCCAGCTGCTCAGCCAGGTCTGGGGGCACACGCACACCACCAACCGCACGGTCGACGTGCACGTCAGCCGGCTGCGCACCAAGGTGGACGACCCCGATCTGGTCACCACCGTCTACGGCCTCGGCTACCGCCTGGCCGACGACGCACCGGTCTCGGTCCGGCGCCGATGACCCGGCGAAAGGTGGTGGCGGTGGTCGGCGGCGGCGCCTCGGGCGTGCTGGCCACCCGGCAGATCCTGCGGGCGACCGGCGACGAGGTGCTGCTCATCGAGGCGGGTGAGCCGGGCGGCGGGCTCGCCTACGGCCACGCGGCGCGACCCTGGCATCTGCTCAACTCGCGCGCCGCCGCGATGGGCGCCGACGAGGACGATCCCGGTGGTTTCGCGCGATGGGCCGGTTGCGGTCCGGACGATTTCCGGCCCCGGGAGGAGTACGGCCGGTATCTGCGAGCGGTTCTCGACCAGACGCACGCCGCGTTCGGCGACCGCCTGACCGTACGCCGGGAGCGCGCGGCCGTGCTGAGTGACGCGGGCGTGGTGCTCGCGGGCGGGGAACTCGTGCGGGCCGACGACGTCGTGCTGGCCACCGGCCACCCGGCGGCCGCGCGAGCGGTGGCGGTCGACCCGCGATGTCCGGACTATGTGGACGATCCGTGGCGTCCGGGCGCGCTCGAGGCGATCGACCCGCACGTGCCGGTGCTGCTGATCGGGGCCGGGCTCACCGCGGTCGACGCGGCGCTCACGCTCACCGCGGACGGGCGCCGCGACGCGCCGGTCACCCTGGTCAGCCGGCGCGGCCAACTGCCGCTGACCCATACCGTACGGGCGGCGCCGCCCGCGGTTCCCGCGCTCGACGACTGCGCGAGTCTGCGGGACGTCGTCCGGGCCGTACGGGAATCGGCCGCGCAGGCGGGCGACTGGCGTGCCGTGGTCGATGGCATGCGTCCCTACCTCGACCGGTTGTGGGTCGCGTTCACCCCGGCCGAGCAGGACGCCTTCCTGCGTCATCTCGCCCGCCCGTGGGAGTGTCACCGGCACCGGATGGCGCCGGCGGTCGGGGCCCGGGTGGCCGCGCTGCGGGCCGAGGGGCGGCTCGAGGTGCGCGCGGGCGGGCTGCGTTCGCTGGTCGCGCCGCCGGCCGGCGGGCTGATGGCCGAGTTGGAGGCGGGCGCCCAGTGGTTCGGGGCGGCCGTGAACTGTGCCGGGTCCGGGCGCCTTCCGGCCGCGGCCGGTTCGTTCGCCGCCGGTCTGCTGGCGGCCGGGCGGGCGCGGGTCGGCCCGCACGGGCTGGGTCTGGACATCGACGCGTCGGGCCGGCTTCTCGGCGCGGACGGGCGGCCGCAGCGTGGTCGCTGGCTGATCGGGCCGCTGCGGCGCGGGGCGCAGTGGGAGACGACCGCGGTGCCGGAGATCCGCGCGCAGGCGGCGGCGCTGGTCGGCAATTCGCTCCTGGCCGGTGTCTGACCATCCCAAAGCGGTGATACCACCGCTGTATGACTGTTGCATATCCCCAGGTCAGCGCTGATTCGACCGTTGTCTCCGAAGAGTTTGCCGAGCTTGTGCCAATATCGAGAAACATCAATACTGCGAGGGCACCGGTACGCCGGATCCGGCGTACCCCCCATCCCCCGGGAGGAACCAGTGCTCAACCGGAACCTGCGCCGACCGATCGTCGGCCTGGCCGCCTTCGTGCTCGTCGGCTCCGCGCTCGTCGCGTCACCCGCGTCCGCCGCCCCGACGGCAGCCGGCATCGACCCGTCGTTCGCACCCTCCGCCCTCGCCTCCAGCATCGACAGCCAGTTCGGTGCCCAGACCGCCGGCTCGTACGTCGACGACAGCGGCAAGGTCATCGTCAACGTGACCGACGCCGCCACCGCCGCCTCGGTCACCGCGGCCGGCGCCACCCCCCGCTACGTCAAGCACAGCGGCGCCGAACTGAACGCCGCCGACGAGAGCCTCAAGACGACCCTCAAGACGGTCGGCACCGCGTTCGCCGTCGACCCGATGACCAACCAGATCGTGGTCACCGCCGACAGCACCGTGACCGGCGCCAAGCTGGCCGTCGTCAAGTCCATTGTGGCCAAACTCGGTGACAAGGCCCGCCTGGAGACCACCGCGGGCAAGATCAGCACCGAGATCTCCGGCGGCGACGCCATCTACGTCAGCGGTGCCCGCTGCTCGCTCGGCTTCAACGTGCGCAGCGGCAACACGTACTACTTCCTGACCGCCGGGCACTGCACCAACATCGGCGCATCCTGGAGCAACGGGTCGACCACGCTGGGCACCCGTGCGGGCACCAGCTTCCCGGGCAACGACTACGGCATCGTCCGCTACACCAACACCAGCATCACGATCAGCGGCGCGGTCGGCTCGCAGGACATCACCTCGGCCGGCACCCCGGCCGTGAACAGCACCGTCTACCGTCGCGGGTCCACGACCGGCATCCACTCCGGCAAGGTTCAGCAGCTGAACGCCACGGTCAACTACGCCGAGGGTTCGGTCAGCGGCCTGATCCGTACGACCGTCTGCGCCGAGCCGGGCGACAGCGGCGGCTCGCTCTACGCGGGCAGCACCGCGCTGGGCCTGACCTCGGGCGGCAGCGGCAACTGCTCCTCCGGCGGGACGACGTACTTCCAGCCGGTCACCGAGCCGCTGGGCGTGTACGGCGTCTCGGTGTTCTGATCCCGGTTCCCCGGTGACGAGCGGCCCCTTCGCGGGGCCGCTCGTTCGTCATAATGCGGCCGTGACCTATCCGCCGCTGAACGCCGACGAACGGACCACCCTCACCGCGTTCCTGGACGCCTACCGCGCCGACGTGCTGAGCCGCCTCGACCGGGTGACGCCTGCGCAGGCGGCCGCCCGTCTGCTGGCCGGCACCGACATGACGATCGGCGGGATCGTCAAGCACCTGGCCCAGATGGAAGATCTGTGGTTCACCCACAAGCTCCTGGGCCGGGACTTTCCCGCCCCCTGGCCGGGCTCGGAAGAACAGTGGGCGTGGACCTCCGCCGCCTCCGACTCGCTCGACTCGCTGCGGGAGCTGTACACGGCGGCGTGCGACCGCAGCCGGGCCGCGGTCGCGTCGCTGGATGATCTCGACGACCGGGCGGAGCTGATCTCGTTCGGCACGGACCACGTCAACCTGCGCTGGATGCTGGTCCACATGATCAGCGAGACCGCCCAGCACGCCGGCCACCTCGACCTGCTGCTGGACGCTCTCTGATGCCGGACGGTCGTCAGGAGGCGTAGGCCTCGAGCTCGTAGACGCGGGCGGCCGAGTTGCCGCCCTGCTCGGCCGTGATGACGTTCAGCCGGACGTAGCGGGCGGACGTCGCGACATTGTGGACGCTCACGTTGGCCGTGTTGCCGCGCGCCTGCACGACCGTTCGCCAGGTCGCGTTGTCGGTCGACACCTGGATGTCGTAGTCACGGGTGTTCCAGGTGGCGGCCTCGCCCCCGGCACCCGCGTGGCGGACCACGAAGCCGTTCAGCGTCCGGTTGGAGCCCAGGTCGACCTGCATCGTCTTGGTGGCGGCGAGCGAGCACCACTTGTCGCTCGTACCGCCGCTCACGCTGCCGTTGACCGCCTTGGCCGGCGTCTCGGTGGAGTTGCACGACGCCGAGCCGGTGGCCGGGCGGTTCAGCGCGACGTTCGTACCGGCCGGGACCGAGGGCGGCGTGCTGCCACCGCCCCCGGTGGCGTTGTTGATGGCGGACGCGTAGGCCGACGCCGGATATTGGCCGGCGCACGCCTGGATGTCGTCGTACAGCCACATGAATCCACCCTGGATTCCGGCCGACGCCTTCCACGCCTGCATCTTGCTGCCGACGTCGGCCGGGCTGTCACCGGTCGTGCAGCCCGAACCGTGCCTGCTCCACAGTCCCGGGTCGACCGGCATGCCCAGGCTGCTCGCCCACGCGCCCGGGTCGTTGCCGGTGCCGCCGGCGTAGTCCTGCAGGTAGACCCGGTCGACCGACGCGCCGAGGTTGCTCTTCAGGGAACGCCAGAAACCCATGTCGGTGTACGGCACGAACGTGAACGTCTGGCCCATCGAGATCACCATGCGGGCGAACGACGTGGTGCTGTTCAGGTCGTAGTGCTGCTCGTCGTCGTCGTTGACGGCGTCGGCGCCGGTGGCCGTCTTGAGCGCCTGGAAGTTGCGGTAGAGGATGCTCGACGTCCCGGTGCCGCCCTGGCTGATCAACGTGGCGATGGCGCCCCAGTCGTCCGGGCCGGCCGATCCGACCGAGACCTCGATGCGGTTGACCGAGGTCGGGGCCTGCTTGAGCGTCCGCAGCTGGGCCGGCCAGTCGGGGTTGCCGACGTACTGCCCGTTGGAGACGACCAGCTGATCGTTGAGGTAGAGGTCGCCGGTGTCGGCGTGGACGTGGATGGCCCACAGCACGACGGTGGTGAAGCCGGACGCGCGCAGGGTGTTCATGACGGACTGCCCGCCGCTGTAGAACGGGCCGCCGCCGTACACGGCCGATCGGCCGCCCGCGGCGAGAGTGGTGGCCGCGGACGCGGGCGCGGCGGGCAGGGCGATGGCCGCGACCACGGCCATCGAAGCGAGGATCCTCTTAATGACCACAGCAGCACTCCCAGGGGGTGGTGGAAAGCGGCTGCTATCGATACTTGTCGATCTCAGGCGGAATGGTCAAGACTCTTAATGACGATCTTCCTCGACGCGCTCCTCGCCCCGGCGCCGCAGCAGTTTCAGCCCCGGCAGGCCGGCGATCGCGAGGTGCAGGTCTTCGGTCACCTCGAGCAGTTTGTGGAGGTCGGGGCCGACCTGATCGAGCTTGCCGAGCAGCGGCATGATGTCGTTGATCAGGTGCTCCCGCAGCCTCGGCAGCTGGTCGACCATGCGGATCGCCGCCGTCACCTCATCGGGTGACAGCTCGTCGACGAACCGGGCGGCGAGCGGCGCCGCCTTGCGCAGCGTCTCGGCATATTCGTCGAGCAGCGACGCCGCGCGCTGCGTGATCGACTCAGCGCTTCCAGTGATCACCGATGCCTCGCCGACCACCCCCGACGCGGCCTCGGTGATGCCGGCCGCCCGGTGCACGACATCGGAGGCGGTCTCGCTGATGCCGCCCGCCTGCCGGACCACCGCCGCGGCGTCGTCGGAGATCTGGGCGGCCCGGCCGACCACCAGCGCCGCCGCGTCGGCGGTCTGAACAGCCCGGCCGACCAGGGCGTCGGCGGCGGCCGAGATTTCCTCGGCCTCGGCGACCGTACGCATCGCGGCCGCGGCCACCACCTGGGCCTCGCCGACCGTGCTCTCGGCCGCCGCGGCGATCGCGGAGACCCGGCCGACCAGCGTCTCGGCCTGGTCGGCGATGACCGTGATCCGGTTGACCAGCAGCTCGGCCTGGCCGAGCAGCGACATGACCCGCATCGGCACCGTGGCCGCCGCGGCCGCTGTCTCCAGCACCTGACCGATCGCGGAGCGCGTCAGGTCGGCAATCGCCGCCACCGACGGCAAGGGGAAAGCCATAGCCCACATCATGCCCTCCCGATGCACTCGAACCGGTGACTGTCGGTGATGCCACCCCGGCAGTCCGTCGAAAGTCTCTGCCAAGTTGGTAAGAGGCGCCCCCAGGTCGACCATGACGGCCTTCGACACGGCACTATGCAACATGTGCGGAGTACGCGAAGCTGGATCTTGGCCGTGGCGGCAGTGGGGATCCTCGGAGGTGCGGGGTTGGTCGGACTGGGCGTCAAGCACAACGGCGGCAGTCTGCCGTTAGCCGGCTTCTCCGACTCGGCGGCGACCAGCAAGTCGTCCCCGACCCCGACCGGGCCCAGCCCGCAAGAACTCGCGGCCCAGGCGAGGGCCAAACAGGTCACCGCGCTCAACGCGGCCTTGAAGAAGTACGCCGCGACCGTGCCCGAGTTCTCGGTCGCCGTGCTCGACAAGAAGACCGGGCAGAAGTTCTCCTACCGCGGCACGTCAACCTACGACACGGCCAGCGTGGTCAAGGTGCAGGTGCTCGCGTGCCTGCTGCTGACCGCCCAGGACAAGGACCGCGACCTCACGTCGACCGAGCTCGCCCTGGCCAAGCGCATGATCAGGCTCAGCGACAACGACGCCACCACCTCGCTGTTCAACAAGCTCGGCAAAAACTCGGCCGTCCAGGCCTGCGACAAGCGCCTGGGCCTGACCCAGACCAAGGTCAACAGCGCGTGGGGCCTGACCCGCACCACAGTCGACGACCAGGTCAAGCTCCTGGCCCAGCTGGTGTCCACGTCGTCACCCCTCGACGCCGACTCCCGCAAGCTCGCCTTCACCCTGATGAACAGCGTCGACAAGTCCCAGGAGTGGGGCGTCCCGGCGGCGGCGACGTCAGCCGACGTCTTCACGGTCAAGAACGGCTGGGACACCCGCACGGCCGACGGCGGCAAATGGGTCATCAACTCGGTCGGCCGCATCACCGGCCCCAACACCGACGTCTCGATCGCCGTGCTCTCACACGACCACACCTCGATGGCCGCCGGCATCACGGTCGTCGAAAAGGTCGCGAAGATGACCAGGCAATACTTGAAGTACTGACGACCTTCCCCGCGATCGAGGCGAGCTCTGCCACACCGCGGTGGCCAATGCCCTCGGCACCACCTCGGCCGGAGCGGGCAGCATGCGGCCGAGCGCGCGGGGAGACAGCCGGTCCCGGTGAGTGCGCGCGCTGCCGGAGCCATGACGATCGGCCGTCGCCGAGGCGATGGCTTTCGGGCGCAGTCGCCGGCGGCCTCAGCAGGGCCACGAGCGGGTCGCGGTCATCGGCGGCCCCGAGTCGCCCGGCCAGGTCCGGCGCACGCCGGGTGCTGGACGCGGGCGGGGACCAGCCGGGCGGCTATTTGACCTGATCGGCGGAGGCGTCGGGGACCGGGGCGGGAGGAACCGAGGGGGAGGCGGCACGGCGTTTCTTCTGGATCCACGAGATGGTCTGGTTGACGACCAGGATCAGGGCGACCGCCGCCACCACGCTCTGCCACGGCTCGGGGAAGATCGAGCCGCCGGCCACGCCGATGCCGGCGTAGACCGCGGCCCACAGGGCGCACGCCGGCGCGTTGGCGACGATGAAGGTGCGCCAGGGCAGGCCCAGGAACGCCGCCGCCAGCAGCACCGGGACCCGGCCGCCCGGGATCAGCCGGGAGACCAGCAGCACCGGCACCTGGCTCTTGTGCAGGCGTTCCTTGACCGCGGCCAGGTGTTCCTCGTCGCGCAGCCAGCGGAGCCGCCGGGCCAGTTGCTCGCCGCCGAGCCGGCACATCGCGTACATGACCAGGTCGCCCAGGTAGGCGCCGGCGGCGCCGGCGGCGATCACGAACAGGAAGTCGATCTTGTTGTTGTGGAAGGCGAGGGCGGCCGCACCGCTGACCGCGGCGCCGGTGGGCACGATCGGGATGATCGCGCCGAAGGAGACTACGAGGAACAGCCAGCCCAGGGCGGCCAGAGCGGCGGTCACGCGACGTGGCCGATCGGGTTGATGGTCAGGGTCTCGCCGTGGGCCAGCACCCGCACCTGGGCGTCGGGCGCGACCCGGGCCGCTTCCTCGGCGAAGCGGATGCCGGGCTCGCGGAACATGTGCTGCCGCACTCGATTCAGCCCGATCGGCCAGAACGTGCCGTAGTGCACCGGCACCGCCCACCCGGCCTGCGACCGGCGCAGCGCCTCGGCCCCGGTGGTCGCGTCGAGGTGGCCGTGCGAGCCCAGCGTGGGGCCCCAGCCGCCGACCGGGATCAGCGCGAGGTCGATCGGCCCGAGCTCGGACATGCTGTCGAACAGGCCGGTGTCGCCGGCGAACCAGGTGCGGGCGGCGCCCTCGACGACGAAGCCGACGGCCAGGGCGCGCTCACGGGACCAGGGGCCGCGGCCGCCGTCGTGCGCGGCCGGCACGGCCCGCACCTTGACCGGGCCGACGGCGGCCTGCTCGCCCGGCGCCAGCTCGACGATGCGCGACGCGGCCGGCGGCCCGAGGGCCTTGGCCGCGAAATCCGCGGCCCCACGCGGCATGATCAGCAACGGCTTTCCCGGTACGGCACGCAGCGACGCCAGGTGGAAGTGGTCGGCGTGCAGGTGGGACAGCAGGATCGCGTCGGGCTCGCCCGGCAGTCGCGGGGTCGGTCCGGCCGCGCGCCGCAGATGGGCCAGGCGATCGGTGAGCACCGGGTCGGTGAGCAGGGTGCTGCCCGAGTCGGCGAGCCACACGGTGCTGTGCCCCCACCAGGTGACCGACGTGTTGCTCACCCGTTCACCGTACCGAGCCGCTTCAGCGCCCGGCCGAGGAGCCGGGCGTACGCCTGCTGGACGAGCACGGCCGCCGGCCCGGCCGCCTTCATCGGCAGCCGCGCCGGGCGGCTGTACGCGATGACCTGGAACCACACGCGACCGGTCTCCTCGCGTACGAGCTCGAAGGCCTCCTCCCCGGAGGCCTGATGCCCCGGCAGCGTGCCGTAGCCCCACCCGGACCGGGCCGGTTCCTCGATCGCCCAGACCACCTCGCACGGCACGCGCAGCGGGCCGGCACCCACCGTGAGCCGCACGCCCGTCGCGGCCCGGCCGGCCGTGGCATCGACCTTCGCGCCGATCGCCCGGTGCATCGCGAAGGTCATCACCGCCTCGGTGGAGCGCCGGAACAGTTCGTCCCCGTTGCCCAGGTAGGTGCGGTAGCGCAGGTGGCGGAAACCGTCCGGGAGATCGCCGGTGAGGGTCCGGCCGATCGGTGCATACGTCAGTTCACTCACGGGGCAAGTCTTGCCCATCGCGGTGACGGATGATTCCCGAGTTGCCGTTGTGGGCACATTGCCGCCGTGACCGGACCCCGCACCGCCGTCGTGGTGAACCCCGTCAAAGTGAACGATCTCGACCAGTTGCGTCGCACGATCGAGGAGGGCCTGGCCACCGCCGGGTGGCCGGCACCGGCCTGGTTCGAGACCACGAAGGAGGATCCCGGCCGGGGCCAGGCGGAACAGGCCGTCCGGGACGGAGCCGAGCTGGTCTTCGCGTGCGGCGGTGACGGCACGGTGACCGCCGTGGTCACCGCCCTGGCCGGCACCGACGTCGCGCTGGCCGTGCTGCCCGCGGGCACCGGCAACCTGCTCGCGGCCAACCTCGGCCTCGACAGCGACCCGGCGACCGGCGTGCAGGTGGCCCTCGACGGCGGGCGCCGCCGGATCGACGTCGGCACGGTCGAGGACCGGTGTTTCGTGGTGATGGCCGGGATGGGCTTCGACGCTCAGATGCTGGAGGGCACGTCGGAGACCGCCAAGAAGGCGGTCGGCTGGCCGGCGTACGTGGTCGGGGCGCTCAAGCACCTGCGGGACCGTCCGATGCGGGTGCGGATCCGGCTGGACGACGGGCCGCCGATGCCCCGGCGACCGCGCTCGGTGATCGTCGGCAACGTCGGGCGCCTGCAGGGCGGCATCCGGCTGCTCACGGCGGCCGAGCCGGACGACGGCAAACTCGACGTCGCGATCCTGAGTCCGAACAACCTGCGGCACTGGGTCTCGCTGAGCCTGGGCGTGATGCTGCGCCGGCCGCGGAGGCCTCTGATGGAGACCTACACCGCCGAGCGGGTCACGATCGTCAGCAACCACCGCCAGTCCCGCCAGCTCGACGGCGACCTGATCGAGCCCGGCCGCACCCTGGAGATCGGCCTGCGGCGGCGGGCCCTGCTGCTCTGCGTGCCGCAGCCGGACAGCGATCCCGACCTGGCCTACGACGCTTCCGCCGCGGCGGACGAAGCGCAGGCGTGGGCGGAATGAGCAGCGTCGAACCCGTCCCCGAGACCCGCGAGATGAGCGGGGACGACCTCTCGGCGGACGACGCGTACCGGGCGCTGCGCCGCTACGGCCGGTGGGCGCTGGTCCGGGACGCGTTCCTGCGCTTCCGGTACGGCGACGGCTTCAGTCACGCCCGCGCGTTCGCGTTCCAGCTCTGCCTGGCCATCGTGCCGTTCCTGATCGCGTTCTCCGGGCTCGTCTCCGACCTCGGCGCCGACAACGGTGGCAAGGTCGTGGGGGACACCGTTCTGGCGGTGACCCCGGGGGCCAGCGAGCCGCTCGTCCGGCAGCTGATCGAGGACAAGCACGGCGAGCTCGCGCTGGTGCTGGGCCTGCTGACCGGGCTGATCGCGCTGACCACGGCGATGGCCCAGATCGAGCGGGGCGCCAACCGGATCTACGGCGTCGAGCGTGACCGGCCGTCGGTCGCGAAGTACACCCGGGCGACGGTGCTGATGCTGGTCGCCGGCGTGCCCGCGCTGTTCGGCTTTCTGCTGCTGGTGGCCGGGCGCCCGTTCGGCGACGCGGCCGAGCGGCACTGGGGCTGGGCCGGCGATCTGCGCGTGACCTGGGACTTCGTGCGCTGGCCGGTCAGCCTGCTGCTCACGGTGATCGCGGTGGGCCTGCTCTTCCGGTACGCCCCCCGCCGCCACCAGCCCGCCCTGTCGTGGCTGCTGTTCGGGGCGGTGGTCGCGACCGTGCTGTGGTGGCTGGCCAGCATCCTGCTCGCCGGGTACGTCCGGCTCAGCGGCGAGTTCGGCGCCACCTACGGGGCCCTGACCGCGATCATGGCCCTGCTGCTCTGGGCCAACCTGACCGGCCTCGCCCTGTTCATCGGGGTCGCCTTCGCCGCTCAGTTGGAGGCCAAGCGGGTCGGCGTGCGCCGGCCGGCCAAGCAGGACGCCTGGAAACCGGCTGCCGCCCGGCGGCAGCCGCCGAAGCAGAGGACGAGCCGTGGTCGTTGAGCGTCTACCCTTCCGGCATTTCGCCGAGCGCAGCCTGGCCGGCCTGGTCGCCGTCGTGGCCGCCGGCCTCGGGTTCGGCACGTTGCTGCTGCTCGTGCGCTACCACTGGAACCCGCTGCTCCACCTCGACCAGTCGGTCGCCAACGACCTCAACCGGGTCGTCTCGGCCCATCCGCCGGCGGTCAAGGTCGCCACCGCGATCTCCCACCTCGGCGGCTCGGGCACGCTGATCTCGCTGGTCGTGCTGGCCGTCGTGGCGTTGCTGATCCGGCGGCAGCCGCGTCTCGCGATCTATCTCACGGTCACCGGGATCGGCGCGCTGATCCTCGACCCGTCGCTGAAGACGCTGGTCGGGCGGGTGCGGCCGGTGGTCGCCGACCCGGTCGCGCACGGTTCGGGCAACAGCTTTCCGAGTGGGCACGCGCTCGGCTCGACGATCGTCTACGGCATGCTGACGCTGGTCTTCCTGGCCGTCGTGCGGCACCGGTGGCGGGGCTGGTTCGTGGCCCTGGCCGCGCTGATCGTGGTGCTGATCGGGCTGAGCCGGATCGCGCTGGGCGTGCACTTCGTCTCCGACGTGCTGGCCGGGTGGCTGCTCGGCGTGGCGTGGATCTGCGTCACCGCGTACGCGTTCCGGGTCTGGCGCCGCGAAGCGGGCCTGCCCACCCCCTCGCCGGCGGAGGGTCTCGAACCGGAGGCCGACATCGCCCCGGCTCCGGCGGAAAGCCCGGAGAGCACGGTTCTGCCGCACCCGTGGGCCAAGGGCGCGGAGATCCTGGTCGGGTGGACGCTGACCTTCGGGCTGCTCTACGTGCTCGGCTATCTGCTCACCCACGTGATTCCGAGCGGGCCCGACAACGCGGTGCCGCGCTGGCTGCAGACCTTCCGCACGCCCACATTCGACCACCTGAGCTGGCTCGGCAGCAAAGCCGGCGACACCCACGCGATCCTCGCCGTCTCACTGGTGTTCTGCCCGCTCGCGCTGGCTCTGTGGCGACGGTGGCGGCCGGTCCTGTTCGTCGTGCTGACCATGGTCGGGGAGATCACGCTGTTCCTGTGCAGCGCGGCCGCGGTGGGCCGGCCCCGGCCGCCGGTCGCCCAGCTCGACGGCCAGATGCCGACGTCGTCGTTCCCGTCCGGGCACATCGCGGCGACGATCTGCCTATGGACCGCGATCGCGATCGTCGTCACGGGCCGTGTTCGCCAATGGTGGCGGTGGGTGTTCATCGGTCTGGCGATCGTGATGCCGATCGTGGTCGCGTTGTCGCGCATGTACCGGGGCGAGCACCATCCGACCGATGCGCTCGGGGCCGCCCTGCTCGCCGCCTGCTGGATCTCGGTGCTGTATTGGACGGTGCTCCGTGAAGGTCATGACGTGGAACCTGCTCCACGGGGGCGAGTCGAGGCTGCCCCGGATTCTGTCCCTCGTCGAGCGTGAGCAGCCGGATGTTCTGGCCCTTCAGGAGCTGCGGGGCTTTCCTCGGGCCGAGTTCGAGGCGGCGACCGGGCTGACCGGGCACGTCGCCCGGTCGGTCTTCGGCCAGCCGGTCGGGGTGTTCTGGCGCCCGTCGCTGACGATCACCGGGCGGCGCTCGTTCCGGTGGCAGCTGCATCACGCGGCCTCGGCGGTCACCCTGCGCTCCGGGGGCGAGTCACTCACCGTCGTGAGCGCGCACCTCAACCCGTACGCGTCGGAGCGCCGCCGCCGCGAGGCGGTCTGGCTGACCGCCCGGCTGGACCACCGCGGTCCCGTGGTTCTGGCCGGGGACCTCAACTCCCTGTCCGTGCCCGGCCCGCTGCCGCCGCTCTATCGCCGGCGGCACCTCGGGCCGGACGGTGAGATCGACACCCGGGCGATGGCCGCCTTCGCCCGCGTCTTCTCCGATGCCTGGCTGGAGGTCGGGGAGGGCGACGGCACCACCGTGCCGACGGCACTGCGAAGCGCCGAGTTCGCGCCGATGCGACTCGACTATGTGCTGCTCGCGGGCGGTTTGCATGCTGCATCGGCGAGGGTTGTGCGTGACGATCCCGATGCCTCCGACCACTACCCGGTCGTAGTTTCGCTCCGGTGGCCGCCCGCGCGTGCGACGCTGGACTGATGCCCGACTTCTCGCTCATGCACTGGTATGTCGCCATGGCCGGGCCGTGGACCGAGGCGGCCGCCAAGGAGTTCCACGAGGGCGGGTACGACGGTCTGGTGCTGCTGCCCGACGAGACCTGGCAGCCGGCCGACCTACGATTTCTGCACGAACTGGCCGGGCTTCGCTCGTTCGACCTGACCTGGCCGGTGACCGACGACGTGGCCGCCTTCCAGCTGCCGCGGCTGGAGTCGCTCACCCTGGCCACCCACTCGGACCGGCCGGTGCCGCCGGTCGAGCAGTTGCGGCTGCGCAGCGCGCTGCTCTCCGACCGGTCCGGGATCTGCGTCGGGCGGCTCTGGCCCAACCTGACCGCGCTGCGGGTCATCGACTGGCGCGGCACCGACCTCGGGATGCTGGCCGGCGCCCGGGCCGTGACCCAGCTCCACCTGCGCGGCAACGGCCAGAGCGGCAACCTGGACGGCCTGCAGCACTGCTCGCATCTGGAGCGCCTGGTGACGATCAACTATTCGCTGGCCGGCTCGGCGCCGCTGCGCGGGCTGACCGGGCTGCGCGAGATCCGCCTGCTCGCCGCCGCCCCGACCGAGCCGCACCGGGTGATCGACCTGGCCGACGTGATCGGACCGTCCCTGACCACCCTCTGGATCGCCAACGCGGCCCGCCTCGAGAACCTCGACGCCCTGATCGACTCGGCGGTCTCCGAGCTGCACCTCATCGACTGCGAACTGTCACCGGCCGAACGCGAGATGCTGAGCCTGGTCAGCTGACCTGTCAGCTGGCTTCAGGCCGTGGGGGCGGCCGCGGCGGCCTCCAGGCCCAGTTCCCGGATCGACCGGTCGCGCATCTCGGTCTTCCGGACCTTGCCGGTCACGGTGAGCGGGAACGCGTCCACCACCAGCACGTAGCGCGGAATCTTGTGCGTGGCGAGCCGCCCGGCGCAGAAGTCGCGCAGTGCCGCCGCCGTCGGGGGTTCGGCGCCGTCCCGGGGGATCACCCAGGCCATCACCTCCTCGCCGTACCGGTCGTCGGGCACGCCGATCACCTGCACGTCGAGGAGGCCGGGGTGGGCGCGCAGGAACTCCTCGACCTCGGTCGGATAGACGTTCTCGCCGCCGCGGATCACGACGTCCTTGATGCGGCCGACGATGTTCACATAGCCGTCCGCGGTCATCACGGCCAGGTCGCCGGTGTGCATCCAGCGGGCCGCGTCGATCACCTCGGCGGTGCGCTCCGGCATGTCCCAGTAGCCCAGCATCACCGAGTAGCCGCGCGTGCAGAACTCGCCGGGCTCACCGCGGGGCACGGTCAGGCCGGTCACCGGGTCGACGATCTTGACCTCGATGTGCGGCAGGGCGGTGCCGACCGTGGACACCCGCAGGTCCAGGTCGTCGTCGCGGCGGCTCTGGGTGGCCACCGGTGAGGTCTCGGTCATTCCGTAGCAGATCGTCACCTCGGCCATCCCCATGTCGGCGACGACCCGCTTCATCACCTCGACCGGGCACGGAGACCCGGCCATCACTCCGGTACGCAGGCTGGACAGGTCGAAGCGGCCGAACCCGGGCTCGGCCAGCTCGGCGATGAACATCGTCGGTACGCCGTACAGGGCGGTGCACCGCTCCTGTTCGACCGCCGCCAGCGTGGCCCGCGCGTCGAAGGCGGGCGCCGGGACCACCACGCACGCACCGTGGGTCATCGCCGCGAGGGTGCCGAGCACGTTGCCGAAGCAGTGGTAGAACGGCACCGGTACGCAGACCCGGTCGGCCGCCGACCACCCCTGGCGGTGCGCCACGAAGTACGCGTTGTTGAGGATGCTGTGGTGCGACAGCGTCGCGCCCTTGGGGAAGCCGGTCGTCCCCGACGTGTACTGGATGTTGATCGGATCGTCCGGGGACAGATCCTGGTCGGAGAGAGTCACCCCGTCGGCCAGGCCGAGCAGGTCGTGCCAGTCGGTGCCGAGAAAGATCTCGGTCGACAGCCGCGGGCAGTCCGGCCGGACCTCGCGGACCATCGCGCGGTAGTCGGCCGAGCGGAACGCCTCGGCGGCGACCAGCACGCTGACTCCCGCTTGACGCAGGACGTAGCGCAGCTCGTGCGTACGGTAAGCGGGGTTGATGTTGACGAGGATCGCCCCGATCCGGGCCGTCGCGTATTGCAGCAGCAGCCATTCCGGCCGGTTGGGGGCCCAGATCCCGACCCGGTCGCCCTTGGCGACGTGGAGTCCGAGCAGCGCGCGGGCCAGCACGTCGACCCGGTCGTCGAGTTCCCGATAGGTCCACCGGGTGCCGCTCAGCACGTCGACCAGCGCCTCCCGGTCGCCGAGCCGGTCGGCGGTGCGCCGCAGATGAGCACCGATGGTGTCGCCCAGCAGTGGTTCGGTCGAAGTCCCGTGGGCGTAGGAAAGCGTTGTCATGGCGGCAGCGTGCGACGGCGATCTGGAAGAATTCTTGCGCCTCAGGGGAGGGCCGCCAGGTCGGCGGCCACCTCCGCCGCCTCGGCCGCGTCGATCCGCCGAAGGATGGTCAGCGCCGCGCGAAGCTGGGCCCGGCCTTCGCCGGTGCGGCCCCGGGCCATGGCGCACCGGCCGAAGCCGGCCAGCGAGAGGGCCCGGTCGAACGGGCTGGAGACCTCGTCGGCCAGGGCGAGAGCCTCCCGGTGGGCGGTCAGAGCCCGGTCGACGTCGCCTGACAGCCGGTGTACGGCGCCCAGCTCATTGAGAACCATCACCTCGCCGCTCCGGTTGTGGATCTCGCGGTCGAGCGCGAGTGCCCCCTGAAGCGCGGTCGAGGCGCCGGCCAGATCGCCGGAGCGGCGGAGGACCGCGCCCAGGTAGTGCAGGGCGGTCGACTGTCCGACCCGGTGTTCCAGGCGACGGTGGCCGCGCAGGGCGGCGCGCAGCGTATCGACGGCGGCCGGATAGTCGCCGGTCCCCGCCATCGCCCGCCCGAGGTCGTTGCGGGTGAGAGCCTCGCCCATGCGGGCGCCCAGCCGGTGGTAGAGGTCGAGCGCTTCGGTCAGCAACTCGCGCGCGCCGGTGAAGTCGCCGACCCGGCCGTGCGCGATGCCGAGGACGCGCAGCGCGTACGCCTCGCCCGGCCGGTCGCCCAGCGCCCGGTAGCGCTCCAGCGCCTGGCGCAGCAGTTGCTGGGCACCGCGGAAGTCGGAGGTCATGCCGCGGGCGATCGCCAGCTCGACGAGAGCGCCGGCCTCGCCGAGCCGATCGCCCAGGGAAAGGTAGAGGTCGAGCGCCCGCGCTACGACCGGCATCGAATCGACATATCCGGCGGCCCGGGACAGCGCCTTGGCCAGGACGACCAGGGCGTTGGCCTCACCGAGCCGGTTGCTCACCGCCCGATAACCGGCCAGTGCCTCGCGGGCGTCCCGGGCGGCGCCCGGATAGTCGCCGGTGAGCCGCCGCACGGTGGCCAGATCGAGGAGCGCGCCGGCCCGTTCCACGCCGGCCGCCCGCTCGACCGCGGCGGTGTGCCGGACCAGCGCCTCGCTCCACGGCCCGTCCCGGCGCAGCAGCTCGGCCATTCCGGCGGTGACGGCCACCACCGGCCCGAGGTCGGCGGCCGCGAGCAGGTTGGCTCGCTCCACGCGCAGCCAGGTGAGTGGGTCGACCCCCTCGGGAAGGGGCGGCGGCGGTGGCCCCGGCCGGGTCATCCGGGCGAGACGGGCGTTCGCGGCGGCCGCGGTCGCGGCATAGAAGTCGAGCAGGCGGGCGGTGGCGTCGTGGTCGGCCGGATCGGCCAGGGTTCGGCAGTACGAGCGGATCAGGTCGTGCATCGTGTATCGGCGCCGGCCCACCTCGATGAGCAGGTGGTCGGCGTGCAACGCGTCCAGTTCGGCCAGGGCCGCCGTGGGCGGAAGACCGGCCAGCACGCCGGCCGCGTACGGCTCGAACTCGGTGCCCGGATGCGACCCGAGAAGCCGGAAGAAGCGCTGCCGGACGGCGGGCAGGTGACGGTACGACAGATCGAAGGCGGCGGCGATGCTGGCGTGCTCGGCCGTCACGTCGAGGAGCCGCTCGCGGGTCTCGCGCAGCAGGTCGGCGACCGTCCAGCCGGGATGCCGGCGCAGCAGCCGGGCCAGCAGGGCGACCGCGAGCGGAAGGTGGCCGCACGCCGCCACCAGCGCGGCCGGGTCACCGCCCGGCGACGGCGCGAGCCGGCGGAACATGGCGCTGGCCTCGTCGGACGCGAGTACGTCGAGCGCGACCGGCACCGCGTCGGCCGGCAGGTCGCCGAGGAAACGCCGGCTCGTGACGAGCACCAGGCAGCCGTCGGCGGTCGGCAGCAGCGGGGTCACCTGGGCGCTGTCGTACGCGTTGTCGAGCACGACCAGCGCGCGGCGCCCGGCCATGCGCGACCGCCACAGCGCCGAACGGGCTTCCACACCGGACGGAAGCCGCCGCGGGTCGAGCCCGTCCGCGGTGAGCAGCGTGGCGAGCACCTCGGCCGGATCGGCGGAGTCGCGCCCGGCGGTGTGGCCGTGCAGGTTGACGAAGATCTGCCCGTCCGGGAAGGAGTCCCGCAGCCGGTGCGCCACATGCACCGCCAGAGCGGTCTTGCCCACCCCCGGCATGCCGGCGATGGCGTGCACACCCGGGCCGGCCCGTACCAGCCGGGCGATCTCCCGCTCGCGGCCGGTGAACGCGGCGGTGTCGGCCGGCAGCGAACTGGGGCCGGACGCGGTCGGCCGCAGCAGAACCTGGTGCAGCGCGCGCAACTGCGGGCCGGGCTCGGTTCCGAGTTCGGCGACGAGGTGACCGCGTACGGCCGCCCACCGGTCGAGGGCCTCCGCGCCCCGGCCCTGCCGGTGCAGGGCCTCGATGAACAGCGCCGCCAGGGGCTCGACCAGCGGGTGCTCCTCGACCAGCGGGCGCAGCACCTCGATCACCGCGTCGGTTCCGCCCGCCGCGAGCCGGGCCCGCGCCCACTCGACCGTCGTGTCGAGCCGCCGCTGCGCGAGCAGGTCGCGGGTGCGCGACACCCACTCGCCGGAGAGATCGGCCAGTGCCGGCCCGTGCCACAGGGCGAGCGCCGCGTCGAGTTCCGCCGGCGAACCGCCGCGGGCCAGCCGCTCGAACAGCAGGAGATCGACGCACGGCGGGTCGATGTCGAGCGCGTACCCGCCCGACCGCCGGGTCAGCGCCGCCCGGTCGCGGGCCCCGCGCAGCGCCTGCCGGAGCCGGTTGACATAGCTGTAGACCACGCTTCGGACCTGGTCGGGCGGGGACGAACCCCACACGCGATCGACGAGGGTGTCGATCTGGACGGGGCGGCCGGCGTCCATCGCGAGGGCGGCCAGGACCGTACGCTGCCGCGCCGGACCCAGCGGCACGTCCGTCCCGTCGACGCGCAGCCCCACCGCACCCAGCAAACGCAACCGCACCTCGGTCACGCCGTGGACTCTACGACGCGCCAGAAAGCTTCAAGACCGGCCGCCTACGGTCCGCCGCATGACCGAAACCAAGGCCTGGCACCGAATCGCGGTGCTCGGCGACAGCATCGCCGTCCACCGGGGCGACCCGGTCGACGGCTATCCGACACTGACCTGGGCCGAGCGCCTGGTGCGGGCCCTCGACCCGGACGCCTATCTCAACCTCGGCGTCGCCGGCGCCCGGGCGGCCGAGATCAGCGCCGGACAGCTCGGGCCGGCCCTGGCGTTCCGCCCCGACCTGGCGGTTGTCGCGGCCGGCGCCAACGACGCCGCCCGGCGCTCCTTCCGGCCGGAACAGGTCGAGACCGATCTGGCCGGCATGATCGAACCACTGAGCCGGGCCGGCGCGCTGGTGGTGACGCTCGGCTGTTTCGACCTCTCCGCCACCCTGGGGACCGGGACGGCCCACCGGCTGCGCACCCTCGGCGCGCTGACCGAACGCCTCTGCCGCCACCACGGCGGCCTCCACGTCGACTTCGCCGAGCACCCGGGCCAGGGCGACGGGGTTTTGGGCGATGACGGGTTGCACATCAACGCGCGCGGCCACGCGATCGTGGCCGCCGCACTCCTCGACGCCCTCAATGATCGTTGTCGTACTTGTCGCACCCTCAGCGATCGGTGACGTCGACCAGGACCTTGCCGACCGCGCCGTTCTCCACCGCCCGGTGTGCCTCGGCGGTCTGGTCGAGCGGGAAGCGGACCAGCGGCAGCCCGTGTTCCTCGCCGACCGGCAGCGCGCCGTCGCGCACCGCGGCGGCGACGTCCTCGACCGCCGCGGTGAGCACGTCGAAGCCGGCCGTGTAGAGGACCAGGAACTGGAAGCGGCTGTTCAGCGTCATGTTCTGCCGCACGTCCAGCTCGACCGGCCGGCCGCCGTCGTTGGCGTACGTCGCGATCGTGCCCCGCGTGCGAAGCACGGCCAGGTCGAGCGCCAGGTTGGCCCCGAGCGCCACCTCGGCGACGATGTCGACGCCGTCCGGCGCGATCCCGCGGATCTCACCGGCCGGGTCGTCGCCGCGATAGTTGACCACGTGGTGGGCGCCGGCGGCGGTGGCCAGCCGCGCCTTCTCCGGCCCGCTGATCGTGCTGATCACGGTCGCGCCGGCCCAGCGCGCGAGCTGGATCACGGCGTGCCCGACCGCCCCCGCGCCACCCGCGGCCAGCACCACCTTGCCGTCGAGAGCGCCTGGCCGCAGACGGCGAGGCCCGTCCTCGGAGACGGTGAGCGCGCGATGCGCGGTGAGCGCCGGCACGCCGAGCGACGCCCCCAGGTCGAAGCCGGCCTCGTCGGGCAGCGGCACGGTCCGCTCGGCGGGCACCACGGTGAACTCGGCGGCGGTGCCGGTCGGCCGGCCGGCGGTCGCCATCCACAGCCACACCCGTTGCCCGACCCGGCCGGGGTCGACACCCTCTCCGACGGCGTCGATCACCCCGGCTCCGTCGAGGTGCGGTGTGACCTCGGGAAACTGCAGGGGGTTGGTGGCGCCGGAGCGCGTCTTCCAGTCCGTCGGGTTGACGCCCGACACCACGACGCGTACCCGCACCTCACCCGCGCCGGGCGCGGGCACCTCCCGATCGACCAGCTGGAGAACCTCGGGGTCGCCGTTGCCGCGGTAGATGATCGCCTTCATTCCCCCGATCCTTCCACGAAGCGGGCCGCCCGGCTCGGGCGTTCTGGTTGCCCAAGGAGGGACCGGATCATTCGGCGAGTGACTGCGCGATTTCGATCTCGGCGTCGGCCGGGTCTTCCGGCATGGGCTTGCGACCGGAGCGGATGAGGAGCCCGGCGACGAGGGTGCCGTGCTCTCAGCCTTCGACGCCGGTCGAGGTGTGCGCGCTGCCGACCGGCTTCGACTGGGAGGAGCCCCGCTGCCGCAGGTAGATCGCGAGGATGGCCATCGACGCGACCGCGAGCAGCTCGGACTGCCAGTTCTGCAGGGTGCGGTTCCAGAAGTCCGGCTCGGTCAGGTACTTCGGCCAGGACACCGGATCCTGCAGGTCGCCGAGCTGCTGCTCGTTGAACGAGGCCACCCCGGCGATGGACTGGCCGAGCCAGGACAGCACGAAGATCAGTCCCATGACCAGGCCCAGCGAGTTGGAGAACAACCACAGCCGCAACCCGCGGACCCGGGCCCATTTCGGTGAGCCGGCGTCCGCGAACGCGCCGATCTTCTGCTCCCGCTCGGATTCGAGGCCCGCCTTGTCGAGCTCCTTGGACTCCGGCGACCCTTTCTGCAGCAGCCAGACGGTCAGGAAGATGTAGAGGAAGAACTGCAGATATTCCGACTGCCAGTTCTCCAGCACGTCGGCGCCGAAACTGGCCGACGTCACGTAGCGGGCGAAGGAGACCGGCGGCAGACCCTCGGTCAGCTGCTGCTGGTTGAAGTCGGCGTGCCCGGCGAACGCCTGCGCGATCAGCACGATCAGGAACAGAGCCCCGAACACCAGCCCGAGGGAGTTGTCCCGCAGGAACCGTTTCATCGGTGCAGCACCCCCAGCGCCGAGAAATAGACCAGGCCGACGGCGATGACCAGCAGCAGAAGCGTGAACAACGGCCGCATCAGCTCAACCTCCCTGCAGCGTGCAGTCATAGGGCTGGTCGCCACGCGGCGTGCAGCCGGCCGCGACCACCCGCCACCCGCCACCGAAAACCGCCAGGAACACGGTGTCGCCGGTCAGCCGGACCTGCGCCCACTGCCCGTACACCTGCGCACCGGTCACCTCGCCGGGCGCCGGCAGATTCTCGTCGAGGATCGCCTCCGGACAGGATTTGTCCGCCGACTCGGTCAGTTCCGCGGCGGTCTTCGGGGCCAGGAGCACACACGCGGCACTGCCGTCATGCTGTTGCACCGCGGTCAGCAGGCGGACCGCCGCGGCGGACGCGGCAGCCTGCCGGTCACCGACCGACCCGCACCCCGCCAGCCCGGCCACGAGCACCGCTGCCGCGGCCACCGAGATCACCTTCATGGGCGGGGGGATTCCCGATCTCTACGAGTTTTAATCAGGCGCGGCCGGGGCTCACCGGGCCGGGTGCCCGGGCGGCGCCGGTGTGGGTGATGTAGAGGAGGGCGGTGTCGTCGTTGTGCCGGCCGTCGTCGTGCTGCACCGCCGCGAGCAGGGCGTCGACGTATTCGACCGGGTCGCCGATCGTGGCGAGGCGGCCGGCGAGGTCGAGGAAGCGGTCCTCGCCGAGGCGGGTGCCGTCGGTGCAGAAACCCTCGAAGGCGCCATCGGTGTAGAGCAGCAGGCCGGCACCGGGTGGCAGGGCGATCGTCGACTCGTGCCACCGGCCGCGGCCGGGGAACATGCCCAGGCTCAGACCGTTGCGCACCCCGGCCGGCCGGGCGCCGGCCGGGGTGATGATCAGCGGCGCGGGGTGCCCGGCGCTGGTCAGTACGACCCGCGACCGGTCCGGTTCGATGCGGGCGCCGCAGACGGTCGCGAACATGCCGTCGTGCGGGCGCTCGGCGACCAGCACGTCCTCGAGCAGCCGCATCCGCTGGGTCTTGGGCACTCCGGCCAGGGTGAGGGTGCGCCAGCCGACCCGCAGGGCGACGCCCATGGCGGCCTCGTCGGGGCCGCTGCCGCAGACGTCGCCGATCACGGCGTGCACCGCGCCGTCGCTGGTCTGCACGACGTCGTAGAAGTCGCCGCCCAGCAACGCCCGCTGCCGCCCGGGAAGGTATCGGCTGACCAGGCGCACGGCCGGGTCGGCGAGGATCGGCTTGGGCAGCAGGCCCCGCTGAAGACGGACGTTCTCGCTGGCCAGCAGTTGGCTGTCGCGCAGGCTGCGCTCGGCGTTCTGAGCACGTTTGCGGTGGATCGCGTAGTGGATCGTGCGGCCGAGGACAAGCCCGTCGATCTGATCCTTGACCAGGTAGTCCTGGGCGCCGGCGGCCACCGCCGCGGCCGCCGCGGCGGCGTCGTTGAGACCGGTCAGGACCAGGACCGCGGACTGCGGCCACCGGTTGAGGACCTGCTGCAACGCCGCCGGCCCGTGCCCGTCCGGCAGGTGCAGGTCGAGCAGCACACCATCGGGGGTGCAGTTCGAGGTGAGCGCCTGGGTCAGGGTGCCGGCTGTCTCGAGACGAGCCACCACGTCGCTGTCGGCCAGATGTTCCCGGACCAGCACGGCATCACCCGGGTCGTCCTCGATCAGCAGCATTGTGTAGCCGTCCGCGGGCGCCGAGCCCTGGCGCCGGGACCGGACACCCGCTCTGCCGTCAACGCTCGTCATCGACACCCCAGCCGCGAGTCAGCTGCCGCACACGTGCGGCTCGCGACGTCGTCCACCGCCGCGTTCACCATCCAACGACGAGGCCAGTATGCCTCACCCGTGGGGCACCGATCGAGGCAGCGAAGTGAGCTCAGCTGTTCACGGAGGCGTTTGCCGCAAGCGCCTATGTCGTCGTCTTGACGGCCATGAGAGTGAAAGCTAACTTGTGCTTACTTGACTTCCACGAATATGAATCGCGTCTATATATGTGGACATGAGCCGCTCAAGGGAGTTGCCATGCGTACACAGGCAATGGCGGCGTCGTTCGCCGCCCTGGTCGCCGCGGCGGGCGCCGCCCCGCCGCCCGCCTCCGCCCCGGTCATGACGCCGGCGACCGCGGTCGCCGCGCGCACCGACCGGCGGCCTGTCGCGGGCGGCCTCTATGACGCCGCCGCCGGGAAGACCTTCATCTCCTGGGGAGGCCAGTACGAGGACAACTACGTGCAGGCCTACGACCACCGCAGCCGCACCTGGTCGGCGCCCGTGCTGGTGGCCGGTGGCGACAACGACTCGCACAACTACCCGACGATGGTGCAGGCCGCCGACGGGCACCTGCTCGTCTTCCGGGGGCTGCACAACAAGGAACTCTGGGTGGCCCGCTCCCCGAAGCCGCACTCGATCGAGGGAACCTGGACCGACGTGCAGATCCCGGCCGGACTGGGCGCGACCTATCCGATGCCGGTACGCACCGCCGACGGCACGCTCTTCGTCTTCATCCGGGAGACGGCCGGCGACTTCGACCCGGGCTATCCGACCGACACCCGGCCGATGAAGTACGTGCGCTCCACCGACAACGGGCTGACCTGGCAGAGTTCCGCGTCGCTGACCGGCGACCGGTGGGCGATCGCGCCGCTCGGCCGGGCCGACAACATGAACGAGGTCTACGTCGGTCAGCTCCGCTACGAGCCGGCCACGCTGCTGCACGGCGAGCGGATCGGGATCGTCTACACCCTCGCCGGCGGCGGACCCGAGGGCCACCTGCACGACCGCTATCACCGGAACATCTACTACGCCACCTTCACCCCGGCCGATCTGCACTTCCACGCCGCGGACGGGCACGACCTGGGCACCACCGTCGACGACGCCGATCAGGAGGCGCACCTCAAGGTGGTGGACACGCCGCTGCAGACCGTCAACCCGCGCTCGCCCGATTACATCAGCCTGGTCGGCAGCACGCTGGGCGCCTGGCCGTTCGTGGTCTGGATGCGCCTCGACGCGGACGGCCGGGTGCATGACGAGGCCGCGCTGTGGTCGCCGCTCGGCGGCTGGCGCAACCGGGAGGTGACCACCGGTGTGCGGGTCCGCGACATGGAACGCCTCGACGCGACGACGTGGCGGGTCTACGGCACCGACGACGCGGGGACGCCCGGAATCACCACCTATCGGCTGACCGGCGGCACCCGCTGGCGGTTCGAGTCGGCGATCGCCACGCCGCGGGCCGTGCAGCGGATCGAGGTGATCGCCGATCACCGTGACCCGGCGAGGATCCTGGCCACCGGCGCCAGCAGCGACCGCGACGTTGCGGTGGCCGACGGCGACGTGTACGTGGCCGGGGCCCCCGGTCGCTGAAGGGGCCCCGGCCACGCGCTCGATCAGATAGTCACGGCCGTACGCCCGAAAGCCGGAGCGTCGCGGAGAGCGGGAGATCCGCCGAGGATGTGCCGGCGGAGAGCCGGTAGGTGCCGTCAGGCACCACCCACCGGCCGGTCGCGGTGTCCCAATGAGCGAACGCGCGCGCGGCGATCTGGATCACGACCTGGCGGGTCTGCCCGGGGCGGAGGGTCACCTTGGCGAAACCGGCCAGCTGGTGCGGTGGCTCGGGCACGGCGGCCGACCCCGGGATGCCGGTGTACACCTGCACGACCTGGCTGCCGGTGCGCCGGCCGGTGTTCGTGACCTCGACCCGCACCGTGACGCCGTCCCGGCCGGGGGAGTACCGCAGGTGGCCGAGGCGGAAGCCGGTGTAGGACAGGCCGTACCCGAACGGGAACAGCGGCCGGATGCCGGCCGCGTCGTAATGGCGGTAGCCGACGAACACGCCCTCGGAGTACGTGGCGACGCCGTTCACGCCGGGATACTGCGCGGGAGTGTCGGCGGGCGTGTCGGCCAGGTTCTTCGGGAAGGTGATGGGCAGCCGGCCGGCCGGGTCGGCGTCGCCGAACAGGGTGGCCGCGATCGCGTTGCCGTCCTCCTCGCCCGGATACCAGCCCTCGAGCACCCCGGCGACCTGGTTCAGCCACGGCATGAGCACCGGTCCGCCGGTGTTGAGCACCACGATCGTGTGCGGGTTGGCCGCGGCCACCGCGGAGACCAGCCGGTCCTGGTAGCCCGGCAGTTGCAGGGTGCTCCGGTCGATGCCCTCGGCCTCCTCTTCGCCGACGAAGACCACCGCGACGGCCGCCGACCGGGCGGTCCGCACGGCGTCGGCGATGTCGCTGTCGTACGCATCGGACGGTGCCGTCCAGCCGAGCTCGATGGTGCTCGTGCCGGCATAGTCGACCTGCACCTGGTGTGCCTCGCCGGCGACCAGGTGCACGGTGACCGAGGTCGTGCCGGACGGGAAGTTGCCGCCACCGTGGGTCAGCTGGGCGCCGTCGAGGTAGAGGGTGGCCGCGCCCCGGCTGGTCAGGTTGAACGTGTAGTCACCGGTCACCGGCGCGGTCAGCGACCCGGTCCAGCGCACCGACCAGCCGGTCGCGGGCAGGCCCGCCACCGGGGGCACGAAGTGGTAATCGGTGTCGATCCACGGCTCGGCCCGGGTCAGTGCGGGCGCGCCGGACCAGGTGCTGTTCGGATAGTACGAGGCGGTCAGATTGTGCAGGGCGGAGCTCGGCACCGCCGGCTGCGGTCCCAGGTTCACCGGCGGCATCCCCTCGGCGTACGTGACCTTCGAGTGCCCGGCCCGCTTCGTGATGGCGTCCAGCGGGCTGACGGTGTAGAGCGGCGCCACCGCGGGGCTGCCACCGCCGCCGGTCGTTGCGGTGGCCGCGCCCGGCCCGATCAGCGCGACCGAGCGCAGCCGGTCGCTGTCCAGCGGCAACTGGCCGCGGCTGTTCTTGAGCAGCACGGTGGCCTGCTCGGCGAGCCGGCGAGCGACCGCCCCGTCCGCCTTGGCATCGATCGGCGTGGTGGTCGGCGGCCGCTCGAACAGGCCGAAGCGGATCATCGTGGCCAGGATGCGGTGCACGTGCTCGTCGACCGTGGCCTCGCTCACCTGGCCGGACTGGACCGCCCGGGTGAGCGCGTCGCCGTAGTAGGTGGCGGACGGCAGCTCGATGTCGAGCCCGTTGTCCGCGCACCCGACGGTGTCGTGGCAGGAGCTGAAGTCGGAGATGACGAAACCGGGGAAGCCCCACGCGTCCTTGAGGGTGTTCGCGAGCAGGTCGGCACTCTGGCACGCGTGCACGCCGTTGACCAGGTTCTTGGCGCACATCACCGAGCCCGAGCGTCCCTGTTGGACGGCCGCCTGGAAGGCCGGCTCGTAGATCTCGTGCAGGGTCCGCTGGTCGATCAGCTCGTTGACCGAGTCGCGGTTGGCCTCCTGGTTGTTGGCGGCGTAGTGCTTCACGTCGGCGATCACGCCCTGGGACTGGATGCCGCGGATGTTGCCGACCGCGATCTGCCCGGCCAGGTACGGATCCTCACCGAACGCCTCGAACGTACGGCCGTTGAGCGGCACCCGGGCGATGTTGACGTTCGGGCCCTCCATCAGGTTGCGCCCCTGCGCCCGGGTCTCGGCGCCCTCGATCGCGCCGTAGCCGCGGGCGGCGCCCGGGTCGAACGTCGCCGCCTGACCGATCGGAGCGGGTAGCGCGGTCGCCGCGTGCTGTACCGGGCCGCCGGAGCCGACCCCGGCCGGGCCGTTGTTCATCAGCAGCGCCGGGATGCACAGCCGGGGGATCGGCGCCACCTCGCGGGAGTGTTCGGCGTCGGAGAGGGTGTGCATCTCCTGCGTCTTCTCGGCGAGCGTCATCTGCGCGACGAGCAGCGTGGCTCGCTGGCCGGGGGAGCGGTGGGTGTCCATCCACGGCTCGCCCGCGCAGCCGGCACCCGGGCCGGTCGCCGGGGTTGCCGCGGCGAGCGCGGTCACGACGGCGCCGGCCGCCGCGACGGCGACCAACGACCGAACAATCCGTTGCATGTCTCCGGCCTCCCAGAGGTGTCCAGCTGCCACATATGTGAACGGCTTCCGCCTACGTATATCGATGAGGCTAACTTTGCGGCCGGACCAGGGCAACGGGCACACCAGCCGGTTGAATGTCAGACCTAAAGAACGCTGCCCTCCCGGTTTCCGGGAAGCGACGCTCTTGATCGCGGGCGCAGGGTCCGCGACGAGGCCGGGAGTTTGTCCGCATGAGGTTGTCGGGCCGTGCCCGCTCGACCGAAGGGCATCGCTCGCGCCGAGTGGGTGATCCGGGCTCCGAACGGCGCTAGCCGGGTGGGCGACGGAAGGCGCCGTACCACTCCAGCTTGGCGATCTCGCGGGCCACCGTTTCGTCCTGGTCCGGCGGGCCGGTCAAGACCTGGTGGGCCAGGACCTGGAAGCCGCCCCAGACGAAGACCCGGGCGGCGGTGGCCGGGTCCAGGTCGCTCGCCGTACGGCCGGCCTGCTGGTCGGCGCGCAGCCAGGTCTCGGCCTGCTCGATGAAGCGCTGCAGCTGGCCGTCCCAGTATTCGCGCGCCACTTCGTCGTACGCGACCACCTCGAGCACCGCGGCCAGCAGGTGCCGTCGCTCACGGTAGTAGCTCAGGTCGCGGACCATCGCCTCGACCATCCCGGCCATGCCCTCGACCGGCGGGGCGGTGCTTATCAGTTCGAACGCGCCGTCGGCCAACGTGTCGATCAGGCGCAGGAGCAGCTCGGTCTTGTCCCGGAAGTGCAGATAGAAGGTTGACCGGGCGACCCCGGCCTCGGCGGCCAGCCGCTGTACGCCCAGTTCGGTGAAACGCGCGCCGCCGGCGAGCAGCCGCTCGGTCGACTCGAGAATCTTCGCCTCTACCGCGGCGCGACGGGTCGCGCCGGACGAGGACCGGCGAGTGACTGATGGCATGCGGGAATTTTAGGCGGCTACCCATATGCTTTACTCGGACACACTGTCCGACACGGCGTCCGATAAAGGAAACGACATGACAACGTTTGTTCTGGTTCCGGGAGCCTGGCACCTGCCGTCGACCTTCGATCTGCTGCGCGGCGAGCTGGACCGGCTCGGCTATCCGAGCATCGCGGTGAAGCTGGTGACCAGCGGGCCGGAGGCGCTTGGCGGCCTCGCGGAGGACGCGGCGGCGGTGCGCGCGGCAATCGAGGCGGTCGACGGGCCGGCCGTGGTACTGGCCCACTCGTACGGCGGCATCCCGGTCACCGAGGGCGCGGCCGGCCGGCCGAACGTTCAGCATCTGGTCTACCTGGCCGCCTACCTGCCCGATGTGAACGAGTCGATGTTCACGCTTCACGGCATGCCCGACCCGGACGACACCGAGGGCTACTTCCCGATCGGCGACGACCCCCGGGCCCAGCTCTACGCTGACGTTCCGGACGACGTGGCCGAGTCGGCCGTCAACCGGCTGGTGCGGCAGCGGATCCAGCCATGGGCGGACCGGGTCACCGAGGCCGCATGGCACACCGTCCCGTCCACATACATCGTCACCGAGAACGACGGCTCGCTGCCGGTGGCGCTGCAGGAGTCGATGTCCGGCCACGCGAAGGGTGTGCGGCGGATCGCCACCAGCCACTCCCCCTTCCTGTCCAGGCCGGCCGAGCTGGCCCGGCTGCTGGACGAGATCGCCCGGAGCTGACCGGCCGGGCGGCCGGCCGGCGATCACCTTTGACCGTCAGGGGGTGGTGACGGCGAACTGGTTGACGGTCGCCGAACCGCCGAGGGCTCTGGTGGCGTAGTCGAAGACCCCGAACCGGTAGCCCATGAAGAACTGCCAGTCGTTGGTGAGCGTGAACGGCGGCCCCAGCGTCGTGAACGTCGTGCCGTCGGTGCTGTAGGAGAACGTCGCGGTGCGGCCGGAGCCGGGCCGGATGTCGGCGTTGACCCGCAGCCAGATCCGGCCGCCGGAGATGTTCGCGCCGGCCGCCTCGTTCCCGGTGCCGGTCGTGGTCCACCCGCTGGTCGACATGGTCAGGCCGTTGGTCATCGAGACCCGGGTGACGCCGTTGTCCTTGCGTACCCCGATCCAGGCCGACTGGTCGCGCAGCATGGCCAGGCCGGCCCGGTCGCCGTCGGCCATCGCCGAGTAGTCGAGGGCGATGGTCGCGGCCGAGGTCGGGCCCGGGATGCGACGGGTGAGCGTGTTGCGGGCGTTGTAGAGGTCGTTGGTCACGGTCGCGGTGGACAGGTGCAGTCCGCCGCCGACGCTGAACTTCGAGGTGTCCGGGTTGTGGTTCCACTCATACTGCGGGCCGAGCGCCGCGCCGGTGAAGTCGTCCGAGCCGGTCATCGGGGCGAGTGGGTGCCAGGGCAGGTTCGGCCGGGGATAGGAGGCGCCCCACCGGCCGTTGACGGTCTGCAGGGTCGGCCAGCCGTCGCTCGTCCAGGTGATCGGCGCGAGGGTCGGCATCCGGCCGCCGGGGTACGCGTCGGTGAACGCCATGTACCACCAGTCGCCGTTCTGGGTCTGCACGAGGCCGCCCTGGTGGGGGACACCGCCGCCGCTGATCGGGCCGGGCAGGTCGAGCAGGACCTGGCGCTGCTCGTACGGCCCCCACGGGCTGGTCGAGCGGAGAACGTACTGGCCGTTGGCCGGCCGGGTGCACCAGATGTAGTAGTAGTCGCCGCGCTTGTACATCCGGGAGCCTTCGAGGGTGCCGATGCCCGACGGGGTCTGGAAAACGGTCTGGGCACGGACCTGCGAGGTCAGATCGGGCGACAGCTGGGCGACGCTGATCGTGGTGTTGCCGTACGCGACGTACGGGGTGTCGCCGTCGAACAGCAGCCCGGCGTCGTAGTAGCAGTTGTTGATGCGGGCCTTCCTGGTCCAACCGTTCTCGATCGAGGTCGAGCTGTAGACGTACGTGCGGTTGAACTCGGTGCAGCCGAGCCAGTAGTACGTCTGGTTGCTGGGCCGGTAGTTGAAGGCCGACGCCCAGATGCCCTTGACGTAGGCACGGCCGCCGTTGAGGTCGTAGGCCGGTGAGTCGAAGTCGAGGCGGGGCACCGAGTGCCCGGCGTACTCCCAGTTGACCAGGTCGTAGGAGCGCAGGATGGGCGCGCCGGGCGAGTAGTGCATCGTCGACGCCGAGTAGTAGTACACGTCGCCGACCCGGATGATGTCGCCGTCCGCGAAGTCCTGCCAGATCACCGGGTTGCTGAAGGTGACCGGCGCCGAGGGAGGTGGCCCGGTGGTCGGTCCAGTAGTCGGCCCGGCGGTGGGCCCGGTGGTGGGCCCGGTGGTGGGCCCGGTGGTGGGCCCGGTGGTGGGTCCGGTGGTCGGCCCGGTCGTGGGTCCGGTGTCGCCGGTGCACGGAACTCCGTTGAGCGCGAAGGCCGCGGGAACCGGGTTGGACGAGGTCCAGGCGCCGTTGAAACCGAAGCCGGCGTCGCCCCCGGTCGGGATGCTCGAGTTGTAGTCCATGTTCTTCGCCGTTACCTGTGATCCGGCTTGGGTGACAGCGGCGTTCCAGGCCTGGCTCACCGTCTGGCCGGCGGCGAACGACCAGGTGAGGTTCCAGCCGGTGACGGGGTCGCCGAGGTTGGTGACGGTGACCGAGGCGCCGAAGCCACCCTGCCACTGGTTGGTGAGGGTGTAGGTGACCCGGCAGCCGGTGGCGGCCTCGGCGCGGGTGGCGACGGCGGCGACGCTCAGGCTGAGCGCGAGAACCACGGTCATGGTGAGCCGGCGCAGGCGTCTCACGCGGATTGTCTCCTCGGTGGCGGCACAACGATCGACGGGCGGGGTACCTGAGAGGGTGGGAGCGCTCCCATTCGGATTCACCGATATTGCCAGGCTATTTCCTGACAGTTCAAGCCGACCATTTCCGCGGGGTGCCGATAACGGGTTTTCACCGATGAGCCCGGGAGTTCCGCGAAATTCATGTGCTTGAATGTCCGACGACGTTCTGGCAACCTCGGGCACAGCGTGTTAACGCTCTCACCCCTCAGGAGATCGAGATGGCCGGAAGCAAACGGCGCGCCCTCGGCGCCGTACTCGTCGCCGTGCTGGCCCTGACCGGCGCGGTCACCCGGGCCGGGATGGCCGCGGCGGAGTCGAACGGCGGTGTCCGGGTCATGCCGCTGGGCGACTCGATCACCGAGGGAACCCAGGTTCCCGGCGGCTATCGCATCGGCCTCTGGCAGCGGCTGGCCGCCGGTGGTTACCGGGTCGACTTCGTCGGCACGCAGTCCAACGGCCCGGCCGCCCTCGGTGACCACGACCACGAGGGTCATCCGGGATGGCGGATCGACCAGATCGACGCCAACATCACCGGCTGGCTCAGTACCGCCGCCCCGCGGACGGTTCTGCTGCACATCGGGACCAACGACGTACTGCAGAACTACAACCTCGCCGGGGCGCCGAGCCGGCTCTCGGCCCTCATCGACCACATCACCGCCGGCGCGCCGGCCGCGGACGTGTTCGTGGCGACGATCATCCCGTTGGCCTCGGCGAGCCAGGAGGCCGCCGCGCGTACCTTCAACGCCGCCGTTCCCGGCATCGTGCAGAGCAAGGTCAACGCGGGTAAGCACGTCCACCTCGTCGACATGCACGCCGCCCTGACCGCGGCCGACCTGACCGACGGCATCCATCCCACCGCCGCCGGCTACGACAAGATGGCCGCCACCTGGTACGCCGCGCTGCGCTCGGTGCCGGGAACGATCGGCGACGCCGGGGGGAGCGGCACGGCCGGAACGCTGGTCAGTACCTCGTCCGGACGCTGCCTCGACGTTCCCGGCAGCAACAGCGCCAACGGCACCCAGCCGGTCATCTGGGACTGCAACGGGGGCGCCAACCAGCGTTGGGCGGTCAGCGGCGCCTCGATCCAGGCCCTCGGCAAGTGCCTGGACGCGCCGGTCAACGCCGCCGCCGGGACGAAGGTCCAGGTCTGGGACTGCAACGGCGGCACCAATCAGCAGTGGTCATTCAACAGCGACGGTACGGTCCGGGGTGTCCAGTCCGGGCTCTGCCTGGACGTCGACCACAATCTCACCGCGAACGGTACGGCCGTACTGCTGTGGACCTGCACCGCCGCGGCGAATCAGCGGTGGTCGCGGATCTGAGCCTGCCGGATCCTTCCCGAGTACCCCGTTCGTCGCTCGATCGAAGACAGCCGATGTTCGGGCGCTACCACCCACTCAAATGCTGTGGCATACTTCGATATCGGGAATGTGGGAGCGCTCCCAGAGAACCGTATGAACACCGAGGAGCGCATCGATGCACGACATTCCCGTACACCCGAAACGCCGTACCGGCAGCCGATTCGGACCGCTTCTCGGCGGCGCCTGCGCCGCGCTGGTCGCCGCGTCGTCGATGGTCCTGGTCAATGTCGCCCACGCCGACACCACCCGGGCAGCCGGGACCACCCTGAAGGCGGCGGCCGAGCTGAGCGGCCGCTATTTCGGTGCCGCCATGGGGCAGGACCGCCTCAGCGACTCCGGCTTCCTCGCGATCGCCAACCGCGAGTTCGACATGATGACCCCCGTCAACGAGATGAAGCCCGACGCGACCGAGCCCAGCAGCGGCAACTTCACGTTCGGCGCCGGTGACGCGATCTACAACTGGGCCGTTCAGCACGGCATGCGGGTCCGGGGCCACACCCTGGCCTGGCACGGACAGCAACCGGCCTTCTGGCGCAACCTCAGCGGCAGCGCGCTGCGTTCGGCGATGATCGAGCACATCAACGGCGTGATGGCCCACTACAGGGGCAAGCTCGCCTACTGGGACGTGGTCAACGAAGCCTTCGCCGAGGACGGCAGCCGTCGGCAGTCCAACCTGCAGGCGACCGGCAACGACTGGATCGAGGCCGCGTTCCGGACCGCGCGCGCCGCCGACCCGAGCGTGAAGCTCTGCTACAACGACTACAACATCGAGAACTGGAACTACGCCAAGACGCAGGGCGTCTACAACATGATCAAGGACTTCAAGGCCCGGGGGGTGCCGGTCGACTGCGTCGGCTTCCAGACCCACTTCACCGGTGGTAGTTCGCTGCCGAGCACCTTCCAGCAGACACTGTCGAACTTCGGCGCCCTCGGGGTGGACGTGGCGCTCACCGAGGTCGACGTCACCAACGCGGCGACCAACCAGTACCAGGGACTCACCCAGGCCTGCGTGAACGTCCCCCGCTGCGTCGGCATCACGACGTGGGGCATCCGCGACAGCGACTCCTGGCGCGGCAGCGAGAACCCGCTGCTCTTCGATCGCAACAGCAACCCCAAGCCCGCGTACGCCGCGGTCCTCGGCGCGCTCAACGCCGCACCCACCACCCAGCCGCCGACCACACCGCCTACCAGCGCGCCCACCACGCCACCTACCACGCCACCCACGACCGCGCCCACCACGCCGCCCCCGACCGGGCAGACGGGCGCCTGTACCGCGACGTTCCGGATGGCGAACAGCTGGCCGGGCGGCTTCCAGGGCGAGGTGACCGTGGCCAACGGCAGCTCCGCCGCGATCAGCGGCTGGACCGCCTATCTGACACTGGCCGGTGGGCAGACCCTCGCCAGCGTCTGGAACGGAACCGGCACCGGCACCACCGGCGCGGTCAGCGTCCGCAACGCCTCCTACAACGGTTCCCTCGCCGCGAACGCGTCGACCACCTTCGGCTTCACCGTCACCGGGAGCAGCAACACCGCGCCCAGCGACCTCTCCTGCACCAGCTCCTGACCGGCGAGGAGAAACAGCCGTAGGTCGATGAACGCGGGTCCCGGCCGGGGAGGCCGGGACCCGCGAAGTGCCGGCCGGGCGCCGAAGCGACTCGGCCACCGTCCGATTCGTCGAGGGCTCAGCCGGCCGTCGTCGTGCCCTTGGCGCTGGTGAGGTCGGCGTGCAGCTTGGCGAGGTCGACCTTGACGGCCTGGTGGGCCGGGTCGGCGGCGCGGATGCCGGCCTTCGTGGTCGCCGCGTCGACCTGCTTACGCCATGCGGCGGTGTCGGCGAGCGCCTTGGTGATGTCGGCCAGCAGGACCGTCCGGGCGGCCGCGAGCTTCGGTTTGGCGGCGAGCCGGGCCTGCAGCGCCTGCAGCTTGGCGGTGATGTGGTCCGCCTTCGTGTCGACCTTCGCCTTCATGGTTTCCACGGTGCGTGGCGGCTCCGGCGTCGTCGCGAAGGCGGGGGTGGCCATGCCCGTGACGGCCGCGGCGGCCCCGAGGATGAGTCCGGCAGCACGAACAATTCTCATAACGCATCCAATCGTTTTTAAACGCCTATTACCGCCTAAAATATGCTGGGCCGGCGAGGCCTGCCGAGGCGCTTCCGGCCATTCACCGGAACGCGGTCGTCCGTTCGGAGGGGCCGGGGTTGATGCCGCTGCGCGGCTGACGGAGGCCGCATTTCGTCGGACGGCGTGCCCTCGCGAGCGAGACCTTGCGCAGGACGGGGTTCAACTCCACGCTTGATTCTGGATACGCCGGGTACATATGTGGTGTCGTCCACTGTCCCGAGGAGTCCGGCCATGGTGCCCAACCTGATTCGACGCTTCGTCATCATGGCGATCGCCGTGCCGCTCGCGGCCGCCGGCGCCCGCAAGCTCAGCGACGCCCTCGAAGCACGGCGCGGACCCAGCCGGGCGACTCGCCTGCTGCGGCAGGGAGCAGACACGCTGGGCGGCTTCCGGCGGCAGAAGAGGCGCCGGTTCTCCTTCGGCCGCTGACATAGGCGACCAGCGGCTCGGAAGGTCTGCGGCCCGCGCCGGCCGCGCCCCGCCCCCGCCCCGCGGGTCGCCGCCCCCCCCCCCCCCCCCCCCGCGCCGATCCCCGGCCCGGGGCCGGCCGGCGGGGAGAGACCCCCCGCCCCCCCCCGCGCCCCGCGAGCCCGCGGGG
>NZ_JBFBAD010000007.1:104197-169168 GCF_040682075.1 Actinoplanes sp. NPDC051411
GGGCTGGCGTGGTCGGGGGCCCGGGGCGGCGTGCCCGGTCGACCTCAGGAGCCCATGTGGCGGCCGGTGTTCATCAACGTCCGCAAACGACTGCCACGCACCAGGGTGCTACGCGGGCCGACGGTGCGGCCGTCGTCGGCGATCTCTATCCCGTCGACCTCGTACCAGAGTTCGCCGGCCTCATTTTGCGGTGCGGACCACCGTACGTGCGTAACGGCCAGATGCAGCGTTCCGGAGCCGAAGCGGTAATCCGCTTCGGCCAGATGCAGCACCGGCCGGGCCGGGCCGGCATTCGGCCTGCCGTCTCGTTCCCGCACTCTGTTCACCCCCTGGACAACGCACTCACCTTCCCTCGCCGCACGCGCAACTTCAATCGCAAATGCACGTGCAGATGCACGGGAGACCCGAATGTGGCCGATCGAGGCGGCCCGGGCGCCAGGAGGGTGGCCCGGGGTGGCCGAAGGTTTGACTCGCCGTTGATCCAATCGGGCACCTCGGGCGCCGGCGGACGCTGGCAAGGACGGTTGGCTGGCCGCTCGGGCCTTACCGGTGGGCGGGTTGGTGTGTTGCTTCGACGATCTGGTCGCGGCCGGCGTTCTTGGCTTGGTAGAGCGCGGTATCGGCCCGGGCGGTGAGGTCGTCGGAGGTCTCAGCGCCGTTCCACTGGGCGATGCCGGCGGAGAAGGTCTGGCCCAACGGGGTGGCCTGGCGCATGCGTTCGAGGACCTCGCGGGCTTGCGCGGGGCCGGCGTCGGGCAGCAGCAGGACGAATTCCTCGCCGCCGTAGCGGGCGAGGTGGTCCGCTGAACGGAGCTGGTCCTGCCACGCCGCCGTCGCTTCTTTCAGGAGGCGGTCGCCGGCCGGGTGCCCGTACGCGTCGTTGAAGTTTTTGAAGTGGTCGAGGTCGATGACCGCGACGATGAGCGGGTCGCCGGTGCGCCGCATCCGTTCGATGGTGCGGGGTAGTTCGGTGTTCCAGGCACGCCGGTTCGGCAGGCCGGTGAGTTCGTCGGTGACGGCCAGCTCGCGCACCTTTTCGGTCTGCAGGTCGAGTTGGGTGAGCAGTTGCGACATGCGGGTCAGGACCAGCAGGAACAGGGCGATGCAGCCCAGCGCGATGGCGAGCGCGTCGGTGACCTGGTGCCGCAGGGCCTGCATGACCAGCAGCGCGGGTCCGATCAGCGACGCCACGGTCAGGGCGGCGAGCAGCGGCCGTCCGATACGGACGGGACGCGGCGCGACCGCCCGGGTCAGAGTCCGGACCTCGGGATGGACGGCGGCGGCGCCGAACAGCAGGTAGCCCACCAGGTAGACGTCGGCCAGCGCCTTGTCGGCCAAGGGGCCGGCCTCCCACACCATCTGGTTGATCACCGCCCAGGCGCCATCACCGGCCAGGAAACAGACGAGTGCGGCGCAGACCAGGCGGAACGAGGTGTTGCGGGCGCCGCCGCTGAGCATCAGGCGCACGGTCATGGCCAGCAGCACGAGGTCGCCGACCGGGTACGCGACGCTGACGATGTGACCGAAAAGGCCGATGGTGGGGTCGGACGCGGCCGGCTTGATCATGAAGACCCAGGCCAGAAGGCCCATGCCGGTCGTCAGGGTCGTCGCGTCGACCAGGCTGGACCAGTCACGGTGTGCGGTACGCCGCCGGATCAGCAGCACCAGGCCGGCCGCGATGGCCGGGTAGAGCGAGAGGTAGGCGGCGTCGGCCCACGAGGGGAAGCCCGGCTCGACCGCGCTGTGCGTCAGCACGTACTCCACGAGAATGCCGGCGGCATTACCGGCGACGCCGAGCGCGAAAAGCCACCACGTCACCGATATGGCGGGACGCCGATGACGGATTCCTGCAACGATCATCGCGGCGGCGAACCAGCCGACAGCGACCTGCCAGATGAGCTGCAGGGTGCTGCCGTCGGGTACCGCAAAGAACGCGGTCACCGCGATCGCCGCGACGGCCACGTGAAAGCGCATCAACCGACTTGCCATGGGTAGCCGTTGCCTCCGCTCATTGCTCCTACGAGTAATAGGAGCCGCCGCCGGTTGCGCGACCGGTGTAAGCACGGGAGCAGATCGGTAGCAGACGCTAAGAACCCTGAGGTGGACTGGTACGCGCTGACCTGCAGTCCGTCGGCGGCGCGCCGGTTGGGCCCGGGTGGACTTCGGGCGTCGATCACTGAATGCTCGACTCGTGAGCATGACGACCAGTCGGCATCTTGTCGGACGCGACGAGGAGTTGCGAACTCTTCTCGGACTTCTGGCCGGTGCCGGTTCCCGCGGATTCGCGGTCGGTCTGCTCGGCGAGCCGGGAGTAGGTAAAAGCGCTCTCCAGGCGGCAACGCTCGAGCACGCGGAGTCTCGGGGGTTCACCGTGCTCACCGCGCGGGGCAGCCAGTCCGAGACGCACCTTCCGTTCGCCGGCCTGCACCAGCTGCTACGACCGTTGTTGCCGCGCGCCAGCCGACTGCCGGTCATGCAACGTGACGCCCTGCTGTCCTGCTTCGCCATGACCGTCGCCACCGAGATCAATCCGTTCTTCACCTCCCTGGCGGTCCTGGAGCTGCTGGTCGATGCGACGGGGCAGTCGCCGGTGCTGGTCTGCGTGGACGACGTCCACTGGTGGGACCGGCCGTCCATCGACGTGCTGGCATTCGTCTGCCGGCGGATCGGCAGTGAGCGGGTGGTCGTGCTGTGCTCGGCGCGACCGGGGTACTCACCGTTCGCCGACGCCCACACGGTCGAGTGGACGGAGCTGCGGGGCATCGACGAAGCCGCGGCGGCCGTGTTGCTGGAGAGCCGAGCGCCGCGCCTGCCCGGGCCGGTCCGTGATCGGGTGCTGGGGCAGGCCCGTGGCAACCCGCTGGCGCTACTCGAGTTCGCCGCCGCCCTGGAGTCGGGCCGGCACGCCTGGACCGAGTTCGACGACGACCTGCCCATGACAACCCGGCTGGAGCGTGCGTTTCTCGCCCGGGCCGAACGTCTGGACCAGGCCGCGCGTACGGTGCTGCGTGTCGCCGCGATTGACGACGGCGACGACCTCGACGACGTCCTCACGGCCGCCCAGAGCCTGCACGGCTCACCGCTCGATCGGGCCGCGGCCGAGCCGGCGTTCGAGAACGGTCTTCTGATCGAGGCCGGCGGCCGATACCGCATCGGCCACCCGCTGATCGGTTCCGCCCTGCGCCAGGCGATGCCGCCGGCCGAACGCCGGCGGGCGCATGCGGCACTCGCGCAGGTATTGGCCCCCCATCCGGATCGGGCGGTGTGGCACCGGGCCGCTGCTGTTTCCGGGCGGGACGAGCAGATCGCGGCCGAGCTGGAAAAGGCCGCCGGCCACGCCCAGCGCCGGGGAGCCACCGCCTCCGCCACCGCCTGGCTGGAGCGGGCGGCCGCGCTGAGCCCGGATCCATCGGCGCGGGCCGGCCGCCTGCTCAGCGCCGCCGAGCTCGCCTATCAACTGGGCCGGCACAGCCAGGTCGAGCAACTCAAGGCGCAGGTTGCCGAGCTGGATCTGCGGCCACGGGACCGATCCAGGCTGGCGTGGCTCGAAGGCGTCTTCCACGACGGCTCCACCGGCGAGGCCGCGGAGGTGCGTCACCTGGTCGGCTCCGCGCACGACGCGATGACCGCACGGGACACCGAGCTGACGGTGCAGTTGCTGCTCGGCGCGGCCCGCCGGGTCTGGTGGCGCGACCCCGGCAAGCCGCTGCGGCACGAGATCGTCCAGGCGGCTCAGCAGGTCGGTCTGCCGCCCGGTGACCCACGGTTGCTGGCCATCTGTGGACTGGCCGAGTCCACCGAGCTGGGGCCGATGGTCGTCGAGCAGCTCGCACGCTGGCCCGCCGACGCCAACGGGCGGCCGGACGAGGCCGGGCTGCTGGGCATCGCGGCGTTCGCCACCGGCGACTTCCCCAACGCGGTGGCCTTCCTCTCCACTCCCGTCCAGGAGCTGCGCGCGCAGGGCCGCATGAGCCTTCTCGCCGAAGCGCTGGCGATTCGTTCGTGGGCCGAGATCTACCTCGGTGTCCTCGACCCGGCGAGATCGGCCGACGAGGCGATGCGGCTCGCCGACGAGACGGGTCAGACCATGTGGGCGGCCACCGCGCGCCTCGCGCTGGCCGTGATCGGAGCGGTGACCGGCGATCAGGAAGCCGGCGACGGACTGGTGACGGAGGCCGAGGGGGTGGCGCTGCGTACACCGAACGCCTCGTCGTCGCTGCTCAATGCCGTGCATCTGGCCCGCGGTCTCGCCGAGCTGGGCGCCGGCCGCCACGACCAGGCGTACGGCGAGCTCCTCCGTATGTCCGAACCGAATGATCCCGCTTTCCACCGGGTGCAGCAGACTTGGACGTTCGGCTATCTGGCCGACGCCGCGGTGCGCACCGGCCGGCACGCCGAGGCGAGATCCCGGTTGAGCACCATCGAGCAGGTCGCGGCCGCTTCCCCCGCGACCGGTTCGATCCTGCCCCTGGAATACGCCCGCGCGGTCCTGGCCGACGACGATTCCGCGGAGTCGCTGTTCCAGGCCGCGGTCGACGGTGCGAGCCGCCGGCTGCCGTGGCACCGGGCGCGCGTCGAACTCGCGTACGGCTCGTGGTTGCGGCGGCAACGACGCGTCATCGAATCCCGCGAGCCGCTGCGGGCAGCGCGGGCGGCCTTCGACACCGTCGGCGCGCGCGCCTGGGCCCAGCGAGCCGACCACGAACTGCGCGCGACCGGCGAACGCGGCTGGCAGCCGAGCTCAAGCCCGCGCGAGCGGCTGTCGCCGCAGGAGGCCCAGATCGCCGAGCTCGCCGCCCAGGGCCTGTCGAACCGTGAGATCGGCCAGCGCCTGTTCCTGTCCCATCGGACGGTCAGCTCGCATCTCTATCGCGTGTTCCCGAAACTCGGCATCACCTCACGCAACGAGCTGGCCTCGGTGCTGTCTTCAGTCACCTGACGCTAGCGGTGGCCCCGGCTACCGCCGGCCCGCGGCGCATGACGCATGCCCGCGACCGAAGCCTTCGTGATCTCCATCGGCCTACCGTCCACGCAACGGCGACGAATGGAGACCACCGTGGCAACGCCTGTGCTATTCATCCATGGACTCTGGCTGCACGCATCTTCCTGGGACGACTGGGTTCAACTCTTCCGCGACGCGGGTTACGAGCCGGTCGCACCGGGCTGGCCGGGCGACGCCGCGACCGTCGAGGAGACCCGGGCCAACCCGGACGCGGTCGCCGGTCACGGCATCGACGACGTCGTCGACCACTACGCGCGCATCATCGACGGCCTGGCTACCAAGCCGATCCTGATCGGGCACTCCTTCGGCGGGATGATCGCCCAGAAGCTGCTCGGCCTCGACCTCGGTGTGGCCGCCGTCGCCATTGACGCCGCCCAGATCAAGGGCGTACTGCCGCTCCCTCTGTCGGCGCTGCGGTCCGGCTTCCCGGTGCTGGGCAACCCCGCGAACAAGGGCAAGGCCGTTTCCCTCACCCCTGATCAATTCCGGTACGCCTTCGGCAACGCCCTCACCGAGCAGGAGTCCCGCGACCTGTACGACCGGTGGTCGATCCCGGCGCCGGGCAAACCGCTGTTCGAGGCGGCCGCGGCCAACTTCAACCCGCACTCGCCCGCCAAGGTCGACACCGCCAACGAGTCCCGCGGCCCGCTGCTGCTGATGGCGGGCGGCAAGGACCACACCGTTCCCGAGACAGTGGTGCGCGCGACCCTCAAGCAGTACCGCCACTCCCACGCGGTCACCGACATCGTCGACTTCCCGGACAAGGCGCACTCGCTGACCATCGACGCGGGCTGGCGCGAGGTCGCCGAGACCGCACTGAGCTGGCTGAAGGAACAGGGCCTGTGAAGAAGCCCGCCGCACTGCCCGCAGTCGTCCTCGCGCTCGCGATTCCCTCGGCCACCGCGGGTCACGACCGCGGACTTCCTCCGGTAGGCGAGTCATGGAACTTCATCTGACCGGCCTGACCGCCCTGGTCACCGGCGCCAGCCGCGGTATCGGACTCGCGATCGTGCAGGCTTTCGCCGACGAGGGTGTGCGTGTGGTCGCCGCGGCCCGCACCACGACACCGGAACTGGCCGCCCTCGCCGAGACCGGCCGGGTCCATCCCGTCGCCGCCGACCTGAGCACCGCGGACGGCCCGGGCTCGGCCGTGGACGCGGCGACCGCCCTGCTCGGTGGCCGGCTCGACATCCTCGTGAACAACGTCGGCGCCGTGCACCCGCGCACCGGCGGGTTCCTGACGGTCTCGGACAGCGACTGGCTGGAAACGCTGACCATCAACTTCCTCGCCGCGGTCCGGGTCACCCGCGCCGCACTGCCGTACCTGTTGCGCGACGGCGGATCGATCGTCACGGTCAACTCGGTCAACGCGTCGCTGCCCGACCCACTCGTCATCGACTACGGTGCCGCCAAGGCAGCCCTGGCCAACTTCTCCAAGGCACTGTCCAAAGAGGTCGGCCCGGCCGGCGTACGGGTCAACACCATCAGCCCCGGACCGGTCAGCACCGCTCTGTGGCTCGGCGAGAACGGCGTCGCCGCCGCGGTCAGCCGGGCGAACGGCGGTTCCCCGCAGGGCGTCGCCGCCGACGCCGCGGCCGGCTCCGTCACCGGCCGGTTCACGATGCCCGAAGAAGTCGCCGACCTGGCCCTCCTGCTGGCCAGCAGGCTCACCGCCAACGTCACCGGCGCCGACTTCACCATCGACGGCGGCCTGACCACCACGCTATGACCACGAAAAGGCTGCACGTGGCCGGACCACCGGCAGCCGTCCAAAGGGGACGTCCGGGCGTGGTTCGATCTTCCTCTCAGCGTGGTCGGAGCCGTCGCTGCAGGGGACCGTCGGGGTTGTCAAGCCGCTCGAATCGCTTGAAGTCGATGCCGTGGCGCAGCTTGAGCGTCGCCTCGGTCATCAGCAGAGCCGCGTCGACGGCGTTGGTCATCGCGGCGTACTGCTCGATCCACTTCTGCCGTTCGGGATACTCCGCGGTCTGAAGTACGCGGATCAGTGCGATGTGGGCAAACCCGATCTGGGACGGTGTCATCGGCATCGTGTCGGTCCTCCGCTCGCGGAAAACCCGGTCGCGCTGCGCCGTTCGAAGCTCGGAGCGGCGCACGATCAACGCGTCCTCGGACTCGTCGTCGCAGCTCAGCGGATCAGGATTGACCGCGGGCTCCGGCAGTTGATGCGGCGTGTCCTGCCGCGGAGTGCCGAGAGAGAGCAGGTGCAGAACGTCATTCGCCGCCTTGTCCCGTTCGGTCAGCGAGGTCATGCCGAACAACCGCTCGACGGTGGCCGGCATCGACGTGTGGTCGTAGTCGGTATGGTCGATCGTGCCGCGGCGTACGTACGGGGAAATCACCAGTGCGGGAACCCGTACACCGAGCTGGTCGAAAAGGAAACCGTTCTTGACGTACGACTGGGTGATGGTGTCGCCGGGCGGCACCGCGGGTGGCGGAGCCACGTGATCGTAGAAGCCGCCGTGCTCATCGAAGAGGACCAGCAGCATGCTCCGCTCCCAGAGAGGCGAACTGCGGATCGACTCGTAGACCGACTTCACGAGCCGTTCCCCGCGTGTGACGTCGTCCAACGGGTGCATGGAGTTGCCGCACGTGAAGTCGCCCGGTCCGGTCACGTCGAAGTCGTGCGCCCCATACTTCGGCTCGATGAACACGAACCGGGACGCGAAACCGTCGCCGTTCACCTCTGACCGGAACTCATCGAAATCGGTGAACCGGCCCTGCAGTGCGTTGAGGTTCATGCCGTTCATGGCGAAGCTGACCGGGAACTCATCGCCCTCGAAGATCTTCCACGGGATGCAGTACTCGTCCAGGAGGCCGAAGAGCGATCCGTTGGCGAAGCGGTAGCCGTCCACCGTCGTAGCGTCCACCACCTCGAGCGGGGTCGGGCTGTCGTCCAGGCCGCCGGACGAGGACGCCAGCAGGAAGAACCTGTTCGGCCAGGTCGGTCCGGGCATCGACGAGAACCACCGGTCGCAGATCGCGAACTCCTCGGCCAGCCGGTGCAACACAGGCAACTGGTCCGGCGTGTAGCAATGCATGATCCGCTCCGGAGTGGCCGACCCGCCGTCCCGGTAGTTGGCGACGAATCCGGAGTTCGTGATCGCCGGATACCCACCCGGCGTGGGGCCGTAGGCGGCGCCTTCGCCGGCCAAAGCCACCAGGGTGCCGGCGAACTCGTGGTCCGGATCCGTGTCGATGTTCTTGAGCGCGAAGTCAGCCGGCGTGCTCACCGGCACCACCGCGCCGGTGACCGGGTCGACGTTCGTATCCCGGGCCGGGACCGCGCCGATGACCGAGGTCGGCTCGCCGTCGATACCGACGCCGCGCAAGCCGCTGAAGCCGAACATATGGTCGAACGATCGGTTCTCGAGCATCAGAACGAACACATGGTCGATCGGTGGCCGGGAGGGTTCGTCACGTCCACGACCCTGGCGGATGAACCGCAGCACGCTCAGTATCGCGCAGCGCACCACGTCCCAGGCGATACAGGCCATGCTGACGAACCACGAGAAGACGACACATATCGCGGTGACGAACCAGGCGAATGCTTTGCAGACCCATTTCGCGATCCAGCACCAGGCTTTGCAGATCCATTTCGCGACCCAGTACCACGCGCGGCAGAAGAAACCCGCAATGCAGTTCCACGGCGTGTACCAGTGGCACTCGTCCCAGGACGTGCATTGGTTCGAGCCCTCATCGGCCCATCGGGAGCAGGCGGAGGAGCCCTCGTCGGCCCAGGATGTGCAGATGTAGTCCGTGCGCGACGACCAGTTTTTACACGAGATCACCACCCTGGTGATCCATTTCGTACAGGTGGACATTGCCGGAGCGTAAGCGTTTCATGTACGTCCGGACGCCGGCTGTCCGCCATGCGACTTCGCCGGCGCGGAACCGACCTGTTCGGCCGATGTCACCGGGATAACGCGAACGATAAGAAAATGAGAGGAGGTCGTTCTGATGATTGTCGAGGCTCTGCCCGACGTACAACGCGCCCGCCTTGCTGTGCCGCTCGTCGGCCGTCGTCGGATCTCCGGCGTCACTCTTCATGTCGCTCGGCTCGACACCGGTGAGGCCCGCCGCCTGCAGGATCGGATGAACGCGCGGCTGACGGCGTGCGGCTGTGCGGAAGGAGCCGCGACGGTCGTCTGCGCGGCGGTCTTCGCGGTGATGCTTCTCGCGCTGGCCGCGCCGGGTCACGACCTCGTATGGATCGCGTTGCGCGGCTTGGCGATCATCCCGCTGCTTGCCGCGGCCGCCATCACGGGAAAGGCGGTGGGCCTGCTGACGGCGCGGATCCGGTTCCACCGCCTGTGCGGCACTCTCGCCCGGCGGCTGCAAGCCACCGCCGATGCGCCCACCGGCAGACTGGCCGGCGGACCTCCGCACCCCTCAGGACTCGTGTGATCGCGTTCCTCGGCGTTCCTCATCTGGTCTGGGTCTTGGCCGGCCCTGGCAGGGATCGCCGGGGCACCTACGTCGGGCAGCACCCGAGATCGACCGGCCGAGCATCCAAGTCGATTTAAGGATTCCAGAAGAAGCACAGGACTTCCGTCAAGGATGTCGCTGGAAGTGACTCAGTAGTCGATCTGGTGTTGGCTTCGGTTCAGCCATCAGCTGGCCGCCGCACCTCCGGATCTCGATAGAGGCGGCGTACTGGCTCGTGTGCGCGGTCAGACGCCACCTCGCTCGCCGACATGCGGAGATCCAGTATCGGCCGGATCAGTTTGCGATGAGACTGGATCAGGTCCGTTGTGGCGGCGTCGCTCCGGGCCACAAGGGAGCTGCCATGGCGGTCTATGGGCCCCTTGGTGCGAGGTCGTACGGTAGCGCGGTCTCAACGTCGGCCGGGCTCTATCACGGGTTGCGCCGTGCCGTTGCGGTGCGGGCATTCTCGATGGCGGGATGTAACTCGATCGCCGCCCGGGTGCGGTCCGGCTGCCTCCGCCTCCGGTGTGCGGGTAGGCATGGTGCCGGCCGGGGCACATCAATCTGTGGAGGTGGGGGCGAGCCTGATTTCGAGGTTCGCTGCCCAGTCACTTCCCGCCTCGTCGCATTGTTTTGTTCAGGACGAAGGCCGCGAGCCCTCGTCGATCCTTCGACGGCCGGGCGGCCGGATCGACGAGGGCTGGGGCGGAACTGACGACCTCAGTGGCTGTCGGTTCGCGGGTCCGTGTCGTGGGTCCGGACGCCGGACTTGGCCAGTCCCCGGCTCACCATGTAGCCGATGGTCAGGAGCGTGATGAACCACCACGCCTTGTCCGCGGCGAAAATGTCGCCGCCGTTGTCCGTGCCTGCGTCACCGGTCACTGCGGAGGCGATCAGCACGCCGATGACGGCCAGGACGTAAACGATCAGTTCAGTGGTCTTGAACGAGGGCTTCGTCTCCTCGCCGCCTCGTCGGACGCGGACTTCGCGACTGGTTCGGCCAAGGCCGGTGTCAGAGGTGGTCACTGTTGCTCCTCGGGCTGTATGAACATGTTTGCCCCCGTATGGGGGGCCGCTACCGTTTCGCGGGGCGGATTACCACAGCCACTTCCCATCAAACGTTCAGTTGGAGTTTTTCTTGCTCGTCCAGGTGCCGACGTGTGGCACCGGAGCTAAGGGGCGCGGTCGGTCGGTGCTAGGCGGCTGGACGCCGGCCATGTGGGCGCCTGGGAGCCGCCGTGCCCTTGGCGCCTACGCGGTCGGCTCTTTCACCTCGTTGTTGATCCTGGCCATACGCAGCGACACTGACTGCTCCGGAGGGCGAAGGCTCGCCGGCCAAGGCACACCCTTGCCCGCAGCGCGATCCGGAGTTGAACCGGGCATGCGCGGACACTGGAGGTTCGACGTTGAGCTGCTGCTACAACAGGCAGCGGAGCGAGGTCGTCAAGAACCGGCTGCATCTGGATCTGCGTGTACCTGGCCTGGAGGCGGAGACGGCTAGAGTGGCCGCGCTCGAAGGTTCCGTCCTCGGCCACCCAGGTCTGGCGCTCGCACAAAGCGTGATCGACCTACGCCCAATAGCGCGCGGAGCGCGCAGATGAGTGCAAAGTGTAGCCATTCCCGGGTCGCGCACGGCGCGGCCTTGCTCCCGGGATAGCAGAATGGCCTACCGAAGGCGCGATTGACCTGGCTTATCGGCGTGTGCGGCACCTTGACAGGAGTACTCACTGGTTCACTCCTGCAGGCCAGGAACGCAGTACGGCAGCAGATGGTTTCTGCGGGTGTACTGCCGACGGCGGAGCGGGCCGAGACCCTGTACGACAGAGAGTCCGCGATGAGCGAGGCGGACGCGCACGCACCGTCGCTGTCCTGGACATCGCCGGCCTACTTCATCCGCTAGGACCGGCCGCTGGAACAGCGACTGCCGCTGGCATCTCCGGAAGCGCCGCCGATCCGCCTCACGCCGCGAGGGAGGTGACCGCTCGGCGATCGACCCGCCGGAGGGTGCCGCAGTTGTCGCATTGCATGTAGTAGGTGCCCGGCTTGACGGGGAAGAGCGGAATGAAGAACAGCGTGAACTTCGTCGACCGCTTGACCACAGTTTGAGGGGCATGGACGCCGCACGCCTCGCACACCATCCACCGGCGAGAGGCAACCTTGTCACGAGTCCGGAAGCCGAACAGCAGAAAAATCACGTCAGGCTCCCGTCGCGAAGCGGCACGGATCACGTCGCTGGAGTATGTCCCCACTTGGCATGTCCACGGGATTCCCCACGTCAAGCAACTCAACCGCACAGCGACATGTCGGCGGCCCCGATCCGCATCCTGCGGCCAGCCGCGATCAGGTTCGGCAACCGGGAAGGACCTGAGTCATCCCGACTTCGGCCGCTCGCGTTGGACTGTTCGGTGCTGTCGGCTGCAGATCGGTTCGCGCGCCTTGGACCGCTGCGGCGGAGCCTTTCGGGCTTGCGATGAGGTCGTGAGAGTAGAGCAGCATGCGGGCATCGGCGACGTGCACGACGAGGTCTCCCCTGCCGGGACCGGCCGGGCCGATGGTGACCGCGCACGTCGGCGCGTCGGTGAACCGGGCTGTGGCCGGCAGTGGGCGGCGGCCATCGAGGGTGACAAGCTCTCCGGCCACGTCATCGAGCTACGGTCCGGAGGGCGAAGCCCGGCGGGGATGACCCCGCCGGGCCGGCCGTACGTCAGGGATAGCTGATCACGTTGTGGGGGGTGACCGCCGACGGCAGGGCCGGGTCGCCCGTGTCGTTGATGACGTGGGTGATTGAACCCTTGCCGAGGGAGACGGTCAGCACGTCGTGGAACTTGACGTTCGAGTTCACCGGCGCCTCGAAGGAGTGGTAGGCCGCGATCGAGGGATCGGCCGTGAAGACGCAGTAGCTGCCCAGGCCCCAGGCCTCGTGACTGGTCACGCCATTGCCGACCTTGTACGCCGCATAACCGGTGATGCCGTCGTGCGACCAGGCGGCCGCGCTGGGCGGGTCGTACGGCAGCTCGTTCTGGAAGAAGATGGTCTTGCCGCCGTTGCCGTTCCAGACCACGTTGTACTTCTGGAAGTGCTCGACGAACAGGCCGTACGCCATGACGTTCGCCCCGTTGACGAGCAGGCCGGTGTCGGCCGGATTGCTGGTCCAGCCGGCCCCGCTGCCGTGGTCGGCCCGCCACGACCAGATGTGGTCGATGATCGTGTTGTTGCTGTTCACCACGAGCGCGTTGGTGACCGCGGCCGGCCCGGCACCGCCGACGCGCAGGAAGACGTCCTGCAACGAGGTCGGGTCGGCGGCGTGGCTCGCGCTCGCGCCGGCTGGTCCGATCTGCAGCAGGGCCGCCGATCGGGTGGCGCCCGCGTCGAACAGCAGCCCGGCGATCTTGACCCCGTCGACGTCGGCGACGCTCATCGCGGTCGCGCCGTTGTCGGCGGTCAGGGTCGCGTAGCCCAAGCCGAGCACCACGGTGTCGGCACGGGTCACGTTGATCGTCTGGCTGACGTGGTAGACGCCGGGGGTGAACAGCAGGTTCAGGCCGCCGGCCAGTGCCGCGTTGATGGTCGCCGCGGAGTCACCGGGGTGCGCGACGTAGAACTGGCTGAGCGGCAGGGACGTGCCCGGGGTGTTGCCACCGGCCCAGGTGGTGCCGGTGCTGTTGGTGCGCAGCGACGGCACGAAGACCCGGTAGGCGCCGGCCGAGTCGGTGTAGAGGTAGGGCTTCTCCCGGGTCACCGGGGTGCGGGGAACCACGGTGTAAGGCGGCTTGGGGAAGCTGTTTGCCGGCGCGCCGTTCACGCCGGAGAAGACCATGTTCCACACCCCGCCGTTCCAGCCGCCGACCTGGCTGTCACGGGTGTACCACTGCTGCTGCGAGCAGGGGCTGACCGTACCGCTGATCCGGCTGTCGGCGATGTAGCCGCCGCTCGCCCACCCGCAGTTGGGCGAGGCGAGCGTCATCCCGCCGTGCACGTCCATCCGGCGGAACGGGGCCGCCTGGGCGACCGCCCACCGGTCGGTGCCGGAGACCGGGTAGAGCTCCATGTTCTCGGCCGAACGCCAGAAGTTGAGGGTGGCGTTCCCGGAGTTCCAGCCGGCGTCGACGGTGATGTCGCCGTGCAGGGCCACGTCGTCGGGGTTCTGGCCGAGTCCGGCGACCGAGGTATAGAAGCCGAGTTGGGCGTTGAGGCCCTGGTAGGAGCCGGGCTTGAACAGCAGCGCGTACCGCTGGGTGCCGAACTGGTTCTTCTCCTGGGTGGCGAAGACCTGGTCGAGCCGGGACTGGATGCTCGACGACGACATCGACGGGTCGAAGACGATCACGTTGGGGCCGAGGTCACCGCCGCCGCCCGCCGGCGGGGGCGTGGTGGTGCCGCCGGAACCGCTGTGCACGGCGAATTCGTAGAGGGAGTAGCCGTACGTCGTGGCGCGGGTGCTCCCGTACATGCGGATGAACCGGCCGGAGCCGGTGACCGGGATGCTCTGGGTGCCGCCGCTGCCGGTGGTGGTCGAGTAGATCGTCGTCCAGTCGCCGGTGCCGCTGGGTGACACCTGGATCTGGAAGGCCTTGGCGTACGACGTCTGCCAGGTCAGGTCCACCTCGCAGACGGCGGTGGTGCTGCCGAGGTCGATCTGCAGCCATTGCGGGTCGCTGAAGCCACTGGACCAGCGGGTGGTCGCGTCGCCGTCGACCGCGTTGCCGGCCGAGAGCCGGCTGGCCTCGACGGACGACGTGGTCGCCGGATGGTTGAGGGCCACGTTGGTGGTGCCGCAGTCGGCCGCCTCGGCGCCGGGGGGCGCGAGCAGCGGGGTGAGGGCCGATGCGGCCAGCACCGTCAGGACCGCGAGGACCCTAGCTGTGCCTTTCATGGGATCTCCGATGGGTCGGTGGGGTGCCACCGGTGGCCGGCCGGGGCACCGCCGGGGCGGGAACGTGCGCCACTGGCGATGCCCGGAAGGTAAGCGCAGCGCGGCGAGCCCGGCAATCGTTTGCCAAGTTTTTGCCAGACTTGAATGAAATGATCTATTAACGTGTTGGCAAACTTTGGCAAATGATTGCTGCCATTCTCGGCGGGCTGTTAGCGTCCGTTCCCATCATCGGCGGTGCTCAATATCAATCCGGCAAGGAGATCCCTCATGAGCATCAGACCAAGCCTGCCCAGATTCCGATTCGCCACCGTTGCCGCGGTGTCCTTAATCGTCGTGCTGGGCGGAATAGGCACGGCCCGGGCGGCCGACGATCCGCCTCGCGCCCAATACCACGAGATGCACGCCAACTGTGAGGTCAACCACCGCCTGAGCGACGACCCGATCGTCTTCCCCGGACTGGCCGGTGCCTCCCACAACCACACCTTCATCGGCAATCCGACGACGAACGCCAACTCCACCCCGGCGTCGCTCGTCGGCGGCGCCACCTCGTGCGAGGACACGCTGGACGCGTCCGGCTACTGGTTCCCGACGCTTCTGCGGAGCGGCGTGCCGGTCATCCCCGACGCCCCCACCGTCTACTACAAGTCCGGTGTCAAGGACTACCGCACGGTCAAGCCGTTCCCGGCCGGCTTCAAGCTGCTGGTCGGCGACGTGCACACGCCCGACGCCGCGCACTTCCTGGGCAACTGGCAGTGCCCCGGATTCAAGGGCAACGACATCCCGGCGTCCTGCCCGAGCGGTTCCTCGCTGGTGGTGCGGTTGACCGCGCCGAGCTGCTGGGACGGGGTGCACCTGGACACGACCGACCACAAGTCGCACATGGCGTTCCCGGTCAGCGGCGTCTGCCCGGCCGACCATCCGGTGCCGTTGCCGATGCTCGAGATAAAGCTGCCCTACCCGCTCGACAATGGCAGCACCGCCGGCCTGGCCTACTCCTCCGGCGCCAGCTATTCATTCCACTACGACTTCATGAACGGCTGGGATCCGGCCCGGCAGGCATATCTGGTGTCCTATTGCATCAACGGCGGACGCCAGTGCAACGGATTCGGCGAAGACCCGAAGAATCCCTGATCCCACGGCCCAATACACCGCAAGTAGTTGGAGCCGGCGGCGGCCGCCTCCGGCTACTTGCGCTGCCACCGTAACGGTCGGGGGTAATGCTCCACAGATCCGCCGCCGCCTCGACCGGCGCTCGCGCAACGCCTCCGCGTACGCGACCGCCGGCCGAGCTGCCCACGCGGCCTGCACGTCGTCGGCAACGTGGCGCCGGCATCGCTACAAGATCATGTGCACGGTATTCGGCAAATCAGGATGCCGGCGTGCGCGGCGCAGACTCACCGGCCGGATATACCGCGGGCCTCTCGCGCGCCAGATCGCGCAGTTGCTTACTGACCTGATCTCGGAACAGTTCAACTCCCCGTGCCCGGCTGTCCGGGACGCCGGACCCTAGTTCCGGGACAGGCTCCGCGACGAGGCTGACCGGCATGAAGACAACGCCATTTTGGATCTCAGCCGTCAGCCTGCTCGGAGCCTCCGTCGGCCAACTGGCCCAGTACCTGATCAGTCCGATCAACCCCGGCGATCCGGCCGCCACCTCGGTCACCGCGGCCGCCGCCCATCCGGCGCTCATGCGCGCCGCCCTCGTCCTCGACCTGCCCATCCTGCTGATCGTCCCGGCCGTCATTTTCCTCGGCCTGGCCGCCGGCTACGGCACCTCCCGGCTGGCCGGGGTCGGCACGCTGCTCACCGTGGCAACGGTCCTCGGCGGCGGCTACCTGCTGGCCGGCGACGTTGTCGTCTGGGCCGCGGCCCAGCATCCCGGCGGAGCGGCGGTGGCCGAGGCGTACTTCAACTCGGGGGTCATCTCCGGCATCGCCGTGTTCTACCTGGCCGGGCACGTGGTCGGATTCCTCCTGCTGGGCATCGCGGCCTGGCGCAACCAGACCCTGCCGCGCTGGGCCGCGGTGTCGCTGATCGCGTGGCCGCTGCTGGAGATGGGCGGCACGGCGGCCGGCCTCAAGGCCGTCGGCGGACTCGGCGACGCCCTGCTGGTGGTCGCGTGCGTCGCCGCCCTGAGGGCCCTCGCACCGGCCGCATCCGGGCTACCCGGGATCGTGCGGTCACCCGAGTCCGCCCGCCGCTGATCCAGAGCAGTATCAGACATGATGAACACCGGACGGATGGTGGCGGCGGCCGCACGAGCCGCCGTGATCGCAGCTGCGCTGCTCACGCTGGCGGTCGTGGTGGCGGTCCTGCGGTACCGGCTGGACTGGATCGGCGCCGGCCTGGTCCTGATCGCCGTCGCCGTTCTTCCGATTCCGTTGGTCGGCTCGGCCGCCGTCCGGGCCCAGCCGCGCAACCAGGTCGGCTGGATGCTGCTGGCAGCGGGGGTGTCGCTGCCGCTCGGGCTGACCGCGTACGCGATTGCGCACACCGCCTTCTCGCCCTGGGCCGGCTGGCTGGACGCCTGGCCCTGGACGCCGGCACTGACCGTCCTGCCCACCGTGGGCCTGCTGCTCTTCCCCGACGGGCGGCTGCCGTCGCGCCGGTGGGCGCCGGCATTGTGGCTGGGGTGGGCGGTGAACATCGCCCAATTGCTGTACGCGTGGTTCGCCCCGGCCCTGCTCGACTTCCCCGACCGGGCGAACCCGACGGCGCTGCCGGGCGCGTACGGCGCTTTTGCCGACGCGCTCGGGCTGACCATCGGACTGGTCGCGCCGCTGGCGACCGTGTCAGCGGTGGCCGTCTTCGTACGCTTCCGCCGGGCACCGCGTGGCGGGCCGGACCGGGCGGCGTTGCGCCTGATTCTGCCCGCCGCGGTCCTCGCCGCGTTGTCGTGGTGGTCTTGCATGCTGGTCGTCTCGGTGTGGGCCGACAGCGACAAGGCTCTCGCGGCCGAGATTGCCGGGCTCCTGGCGATCGCGGCCACCGCCTGGGTGGCGGTCCGCCGGTACGGCATGTTCGACGGACGGCAGGTACTGCACCGGGCGCTGGTCTACGCGGCGCTGAGCGTGCTCGTCGTCGCGGTGTACCTCCTCGCTGCGGCGGTGGTCGGGCTGATCGTGTCGGCGGCCGCCGGGCGGACGGTCGCGCTGGTGGCTGCGGTCCTCGTCGCGATCCCGTTGCACGGCTGGCTGCGCCGGCTCGCGAACCGCATCGTGTACGGGTACTCCGACGACCCGTCGGGCGCTCTCGCCTATCTCGGCGCGCGTCTGCGCGGGGCCGCGGCCGCCGACGACGTGCTGCCGGGGGTGGCCGACTCGGTCCGGTCGGCGCTGCGCCTGCCCGGCGTGCGGATCGAGATCGGCGCCGAGGCCGTCACCACCGGCCCGGTCGTTTTTGCCGATGCCGAGCAGTTCCCGTTGGTCTTCGCGGGCGAGCGGATCGGCACGCTGACCGCCGCCCGGCGCGAGCCCGGGCGGCCCTTCGGCGCCGGGGAACGCCGGGTGCTGACCGACGTCGCCCAGCAGATCGCCGCCGCCGGGCATGCCGTGACGCTGAGCCGCGACCTGCGCCGGTCCCGCGAGCGCCTGGTCACCGCCACCGCCGAGGAACGCCGCCGGATCCGCCGGGACCTGCACGACGGCCTGGGCCCTACCCTGGCCGGCGTGGTGCTGGGCCTGCAACGCATCCACGGCCGTACCGCCGACGCCGATGTCGCCGCCCAGCTGGACCAGCTCACCGAGCAGACCCGGACCGCGATCGCCGAGGTCCGCCGCCTGGTCTACGACCTCCGGCCGCCCGCACTGGACGAGCTCGGACTGGTCGGCGCGCTCGACGAACAGGCCCGCACCCTCGGCGGGATCACCGTCACCGGCCCGGCGGTCGAGCCGGCGTGGCCCGCGGCGGTGGAGGTGGCCGCGTACCGCATCGCGATGGAGGCCATGACCAACGTCGTGCGACACGCCCGCGCACAGATCGCCTCGGTGACGCTCAGCGTGAACGGCGCGCTGGAACTGGAGGTGGTGGACGACGGCGTCGGCCTGCCCGCCGGATTCCGGGCTGGGGTGGGCATCGCGTCAATGCGCGAGCGCGCCACCGAGCTCGGCGGCACTTGCGCCATCGAGCCGGGGGAGCGGTCGGGTACGCGGGTCCGGGCCGTACTGCCGCTGGAACCGCGATGACCATCCGCGTCGTCGTGGCCGACGACCACCCGGTCTTCCGCTCCGGGCTGCGCACTCTGGTCGAGGACAGTGACCTCCTGAAGTACGCCGGAGAGGCAGCCGGGGGCGCCGAGGCGGTCGAGGTGTGCCGGACAGCCGAACCGGACGTGGTGCTGATGGACATCCGCATGCCCGGCGTCAGCGGCATCGACGCCACCCGCCAGATCCTCGCCGCCCGTCCAGAGGTCGGCGTGCTGGTGCTGACCATGCTCGAGGACGACACGTCGGTGTTCGCGGCCATGCGCGCCGGCGCCCGCGGCTACCTGCTGAAGGGCGCCGGACCGGACGAGATCGTCCGCGCGATCGTCGCGGTGCACCGCGGCGAGCTGATCGTCGGCGCGGCGATGGCGACCCGGGTGATGGCGTTCTTCCGCGCCGGCCCGCGAACCCCGGCGCCCGCGTTTCCCAGTCTGTCGCCCCGTGAACACGACGTTCTGCATCTGATCGCGGCGGGTTGCGGCAACGCCGAGATCGCGCGGCGGCTCGCGCTGAGCGAGAAGACGGTTCGCAACAACGTCTCCGCCATCTTCACGAAACTCCAGGTCGCCGACCGTCCAGCCGCCATCATCCGCGCTCGTGACGCGGGTCTCGGGTAGCGTCGGCGGAGGTCTTGCCCCAAAGCCCGTCGCACTGTGCACGACGGGTCGCCATGCGCGGTTCTCGACCAGATGATCACACCTCATCTTGGAGATCATTGTTGGGCGCCGCCCCGGCCAGGCAATGCAGTAGGTGTAGAGCGGCTCACGGTGGGGAAGCCAGCCCGGATGGCGTTGTTCAGCAAGCACGGCGGACGACAGGCACCTGGCTTCGGCCAACCGCCCGTCGAGCCTGAACCGGAACTCGAGGAAGCCTTCGACCGGCTCGTCGAGGAAGGCTCGGCCCGCCTGGCCCGTCCGCTGTCGACTCTTGCGGTGACCGGGCTGCTGGGCGGTATCGACGTCGGCACCGGCGTCCTCGCGTACTTGATCGTGCACCAGGCCACGGGGTCGACGGTGCTGGCCGGCATCGCCTTCAGCATCGGCTTCGTCGCGCTGCTGCTGGCCCGCAGCGAGCTGTTCACGGAAAACTTCCTGGTGCCGGTTGCCGCCGTCGCGGCACGGCACGGTTCGATCGGCGGGCTGGCCCGGCTCTGGACGGTCACGCTGCTGGCCAACCTCGCCGGCGGCTGGGTGATCTCCTGGCTGATCATAGAGGCGTTGCCGGCGCTGCACTCCACCGCGATCGAGGCCGGCACGCACTACGCCCATCTCGGCATCAACCTGCGCTCGTTCTGTCTCGCCGTGCTCGCGGGCATGGTGATCACGCTGATGACCCGGATGCAGCACTCGACCGAGAGCCTTGGAGTGCAGCTGGTACCGGCGTTGCTGTTCGGGGCGCTGCTGGCCGGCGGGCAGCTGTTCCACTGCGTACTGGATTCGATCCTCATGTTCGCCGCGCTGATCGCCGGAGCGCCGTTCGGCTTCCTGGACTGGCTCGGCGCTCTGGTGTTCTCCATTCTCGGCAACATGGTGGGCGGCGTAGGCCTCGTGGCGTTTCTCCGGCTGGCGCGGGTGCCGCACCGCATCGCCCAGGAACGTCGCCGCACCGATTGACGGTTCGTGCCGGGCCACCGGCCACATCGTTGGCGGCGCCCCGGCGATGGCTGTCGCCGCCATCGGCTACTACATGCGCTCACGTTCGACATGCCGGAAGCCACGACCAGTAATACGGCCGATGTGCGTACAGCGGCATGTCCGGATGGCTCGGACTTCCGACGGAACGTGTTTTGAGGTGTCCGAGCGGTCGCCTGCGTCATCGCCGTTTTGCCGGCTCGTGGCATGGTGGCTGCCGTGAACGCTGAAACGGCGGAGTTATGGGATCGGCACGCGACGACATTCGACGACGAACCGGATCACGGCTTGCGAAACCCGCTGGTCCGGCAGGCGTGGGCGAGCCTGCTGACTGAGGTCCTGCCCGAGCCGGGGATATCGGTGGTGGATCTGGGCTGCGGAACGGGCAGTCTGTCGATATTGCTGGCCGAGGCCGGCCATCACGTCCACGCGGTGGACATTTCACCCCGGATGCTCGAGGAAGGCCGCCGCAAGGCACGGCAGCGTGCGGTCTCGGTCACCTGGCATCTGGGCGACGCGGTTCGCCCACCAGTGGTCGACGGCGGCTTCGACGTGGTCCTCACCCGGCACGTGCTGTGGGCCATGCCCGACCCGTCCGCCGCACTTGCAAGCTGGATCGGTCTACTACGCCCGGCCGGCCGGCTGGTACTCATCGAGGGACGCTGGATGACGGGTGCGGGTATCCCGGCGGCTACCTGCAGCGCGCTGGTCCGCCGCCACCGGAAGGAACTGGAACTACGTTTGCTCGATGATCCTGCGCTGTGGGGCAAGGCGATCACCGACGAGCGTTACCTTCTCGTAAGTCGTCGCTGACCAGGGCGCGTCCACAGCGGTGGGAGTCGTCAAAACGGCACTGCGGCGTGCCCCGCCCGCGAATCGCGGCATGACAGTGCGTTGCGGGCCGAAGGGGATTTGAACCCCTGGTGGGGCATGGCACGCCAGTGGCCCCAACGCGCTTCCAAGTCGCCGTGCGTACCCGGCTGCCAACTCGCCCGCGCTGCGATAACCCGGTTCTGCCACCGGGCCGTCGAACTATCACCGCAACGATGCACGCCGCGCACCCGGATTACCTCGGCATACGGAGCGATATTCGAGGCAGATGAACGCGTCCTGGACAGGCTCCAAAAGTTCGGCAGTATCCGTGCCTCTCCGTTCCAAGCGCTTGCGACGACGCCCTCCCCATCGCGTTTCCCAGCCCGTGGCAGCCCGTCGCAAGATCTGGTGTCACCCGGCCACTATCGTGGTAATTTCGATTCGCGAAATCTGTCCCGGTGGCAAGCTGTAAGCATGGGTGACTCGCCAGCCGTCAGCGTCGCGCTTCCAAGCGCTCTGCGAACACCGCTCCGCCGCATGCTCGATCGTCCGGAAGACTCCGCAGCGATCGAGGCTCTTCGACAGCAGCTTATGGCGTTCGCCGATGCCTCGGCTTCGGAAGTTCAAGCATGCCTGCGAACTCTATCCCCAGATGCAATCCTCGACGTCAAGCGCGTGACTCAAGCGCTGGGCGCCAATCCGCGCACCGGCGCCCTACGCATTACCGGCGCGAATCGATTTATTTGGATTGCTGGCGCTTCAGCGTCAGGAACGCAGAATAGCAAGCGGGACCTCATCAGATACTTCGATTCGGTCGGCCGCTGGATGGCTGGGCGCTTTTGCGCGGCTACTCTCCCTAGGAAGCAGGAAGAAATTTCTAGCCATGTCCTTCTTAACGCGCATTTCGAGGATATTCGCCGAGTATTTCCGACAACTATTCAGTTCCGCTGGGTGTCTAAACTAATTTTGCAGGGAGCCGCGGACGAAATCGAATCGGATCCGATTAAGTACCATGAGCTGGCATGGTTTACGTCAGCGGTGGTAAACGACGTCTTCGCGGATTTAGCCGCACGGCAGCAGGATTTTGCTCTACCGACTCAGAAACTCGGATCCGGAGCCGACAAGTTTGTTCGGAAAGTCGCTTGCGCTGCAGGTTCGTTGAGGAATAGATCCTTCGTCGATCTCGCCGTGAGCACAATCCCCGAGAGGTTTCCCTATGTTCAATTCGACACTGGTTGCCGACCGCTTGCCTTCAGAGAATCGAACTGCGCCTTGGAGCAATCCTACTTCGAGCTAGTAAAGCGGTGCGTTGCGGACAGTAAGACTCGTGGAGACTTATTCGAGCGTGTTGCATCCCGCTGCATCCAAGCGGTCGGTCCCCAGGACCTGGTCGAGCTGAAGCAGCCGCTGAGAGTTCCCGTGCCTGGATCAAAGAACCCTCGAGAAGTCGACTTAGCCTTCTCTTCCCAGAGTGACCGGCTGGTGCTTGGTGAATGTAAAGCATACTACGTCGCAACACACAGTTACAGTGTCGTCAATGCCTTCGAGGAGGATATGAAAAAGGCGGCAGAGCAGTTAGATACGCGCGTCAAGGCGATCGATGAAGGAAACGCGCTAACGTCGAACGGCAAACCAGTCGGCATTTACTGCAGGTCCAACATAATTGCCCTAGGCATACCTCTACATTCATACGCTACTGCCGTGTGGAACGCCGACACTCTTGCTGCGGCGGAAGCCGTTAGACCGGGATTAGGAATTATCCCGCTCCATCAACTAATAATCGTAGTGCAAAGTATGAGAAACATTGATGAACTTTCTCGATACATAGATCAACGCTATCGGCTGCAGGCGTCACGCGTGAACGTTGCGGACGAGTGTGACATGCTAATCATTCATCTCAATCCACAAGGTGCGGCAGTGTTGAGTGCCGCCGAAGAAGCAGGCTCCAAGGGTAGCGCCACGCTTTTACCTTGTCATGTATCGATGCACGATGCTTTGCAACGGGAACGGCCGGACGATCGCGGGGAGTGGCGGAGGTGGCTTTATAAAGTCGCTGAAGTCGGTTAGCAATCTCTCGCCCTCGGCGGTGGTTGCAGCCGAACGATTCATTAAATTTGTTAAGTCACGAACTGCCATTTTCGGCAATGTCAGCCATTGCGAATTGCGGGTGACGAAGTCTGCATAAAAATGCTCTCCTGTAGATCGCGCCTTACCGAGAGGTGGGTTTGATGGCGCACTCAATTCGGCAAATCCGGATGCTTCAGGGTCACCGCACGTTGCCATGTGTATCCGACGACTCTTGCGTGACGGCATCGGCTCTGTTGCCGACCGGGTTGCGGGCGCGGGCGGACGGCTCATTTGGTTACCAGTGGCCGCCGTTGTCGAGCCATCGCTGTTGCAGGTGGTCGAGTAGGCGGGCGGTCATGACGGGTGTGGTGTGGGCGTAGCTGCCGCGGATACCGGGGGTGGCGTGGCCGAGGTGGTGGGCTTGAGCCGCTTCCGGGGCGTTGTCTTCGTCGAGCCAGGTGCGGTGAGTATGGCGCAGGTCGTGAAAGTGCAGGCCGGGCAGAATCGGCCTGCTGGCCGAAAGCCGGCCGTACCTGCTGGCCGGCCATGAACTGCTTGTGTTCGCCGTGGTGTGGGTCAGACGATGGCGACCGCCTTCACCCGCAGGAACTCGGCGATGCCCTCGGGGCCGCCTTCCTTGCCGAACCCGCTGATGCCGAGGCCGCCGAACGGGCGCTGCGGGTGGACGTTGGGGGCACCCCCGATCATCGTGCCGCCGGCGACGAGCTGCTCGGCGACGCGGTGCGCGCGGCGCAGGTCGTTGGTCTGCACGTACGAGGTGAGGCCGTACTGCGTGGAGTTAGCGATCTCGATAGCCTCCTTCTCGTCGTGGAACGGCATGACCGCGAGCACCGGCCCGAATACCTCGGTCTGCGCGAGCTCGGAGTGCGGATCGACGTCGGCGAGAACCGTCGGCTGCAGGAAGTAGCCGCCCCCAAGGCCGTCGACGTCGACTCGTCCGCCGCCGGTGACGAGCTTGGCCCCGTCGCGCTTGGCGCGCTCGATCATGCCGAGGATGCGGTCGATTGCGGCGGCGTTGATGACCGGCCCGATGTCGGTCGTGGGGTCCCAGGGATCGCCGACCTTGATCGCCTCCGCGGTCTTGACGACGCCGCTGAGGACCTCGTCGTACACCGAGCGTTGCACGAGCATGCGGGTGGGGAACCCGCAGCCCTGCCCGGCCTGCAAGCCAAGGACCCGTAGGGTGCCGTACTTGATCGCGCTTTCGAGGTCGGCGTCGGCGAAGATGAGGTTCGCCGATTTGCCGCCGAGCTCCATGACCACGGGCTTGATGTGCTCGGCGCAGGTGCGCAGGATTGCGCGCGCCGTGGCCGGGCCGCCCGTGAACGTGATCTTCTGGACTTTGGGGTGCTCGACCAGCCGCGACGACGCCTCGACGGAGCCGGGCACGACGTTGATGACGCCGCTGGGAAAGCCCGCGATGTCGGCGAGCTCGCCGAAGAGTTCGGGCGCGAAGGGCGTGAATTCGGACGGCTTGATGATGACGGTATTGCCGGCCGCCAGCGCCGCCGGGACCTTCATCGCGATCGACGCCAATGGCGCGTTCCAGGTGGTGATGGCTCCGATGACGCCGTACGGCTGGGCCAGCGTGTATCCGAACTCGCCATCGGGCCCGAACGCCGTGGCGACACGGCCTTCGATCTTGTCGGCGAAGCCGGCGTAGTAGCGGATCCACTCGGGCACCAGCTGGAACGACAGCTCGGCGGTGCGAACCGGGGTGCCGTTGTCCAGCACCGCGCGACGAATGAGCTCGTCATGGTGCTCCTCGATCAGATCAGCGAGCCGCAACAACAGCCGGGCGCGCTGCGCGGGGCGGGTATTTCTCCATTCGTGGAAAGCTTCGTCCGCGGCGGCGACTGCCTCGTCCACCTCGGTCCGGCCGGCCATCGGGATGGTCGCGTCGATCCTTCCGCTGGTCGGGTCGATGTGGTCGTAGGTACCACCGGAGCCGGTCGGCCGAGCGGTGGCGCCGATGCGGAGATGGACCGGAGGGCGGGTTGTGTCGATGGGATGAGTGAGCATTGTGCCTTCTTCGGATCGGTTGGAAGTACGACATGGCGCAGCCAAGGCGCGCTCTACCCATCCAAACTCTCGAGTCCGTGGCCAACTAGCACAATTGGCGCTACTTCTTGCACAATCCGCTCCCCGCCGAAACGCGGCTCCGGCCCTTGCACGATCCTTTCGCCAGCTGATAGCCGGCGTGCGTTCTGTGCTGTACTGGCGAGGTGCCTGCGGACGAGCTTCGTGAATTGCTGCAACGGCATGCCCGTCCGGATTTGACCACCGCGATCGACGGTGTCCGCGTCTGCGCGGCCGACCACACCGTTTCGCCGGGCTCCTCGATGTCCGGCACGGTCCTGGCGGTTGTCGCTCAGGGCCGCAAGCGTCTGGCGGTGGGGGACCACATCTACGAATACGGCGCCGGTCAGTACCTCATCGCCTCGGTGGACCTGCCCGTGACGGGACAGTACGTCGATGCCGTCCCGGGCCACCCGGCGCTCGGCTTCGGGATGACCCTGGAACCGGCCCTCATCGCGCAGTTGCTGCTGCAGGCCGGGCCGGGTGATCTACCGAGGTCTCCGGGCGTCGTACGGCCGGGAATCGCGGTGACTGAGGCCCCGGACGAACTGCTCGGTGCCATCGTGCGGCTTCTTCGTCTGCTGGACCGGCCGAGGGACCGAAGGATCCTGGTCCCGCTGGTCAAGCGCGAGATTCTCTGGCTGTTGATGACCGGAGAACAGGGTGATGTCGTCCGTCAGCTCGGCCTGGCCGATAGCAGCCTGGCCCATGTCAGACGTGCTGTGCAGTGGATCCGGGAGAACTACCGCCGACCGTTCCGGGTCGAGGAGGTAGCGCAACTCTCGGGGATGAGCGTCTCCGCCTTCCACAAGAACTTCCAGGCAGTGACGGCGATGTCTCCGATCCAGTTTCAGAAGCACCTGCGGCTGCAGGCGGCGAGGTTGCTGTTGGCGAACAGCCCGAACGACGTCACTGGCGTCGGCCAGCGTGTCGGATACGACAACCCGTCCCAGTTCAGCCGGGAGTACCGGCGTCAGTTCGGCGTTCCGCCCAGCGTGGACGCGGCGCGTATCCGCGATGGCGCCCTCACGACTGCTGCGGCGCTCCCCTGAGCCGTCGCCGGCGCGGAAGAGGATTGTGCAATCACGCGAGACCATCGCGCTAGCCCCTTTCATCGCGGCGTTGCTTGTATTGGAGGTGTCCGAGCGCGCGCTGCGGATTCCGAGGTGCCCACGAGGAAAGAGGCGATGATGAAAGCCGCTGATCGATCGCCGAACTCTCGCCAACCGGACGGCCGGGCGTCCTTCGGCGACGCCGTTATTCGCGCCCTTGCTATCGGCCCGGACTCTTCCCCGGCGGAACGCACGATAGAAATCACGACAATAGGGCGGCGCAGCGGGATTCCGCGTCGCGTCGAGGTCTGGTTGCACCGGGTCGACGGGCGTTGGTACCTGACCGGGATGCCCGTTCCCCGGAGCTGGTACGCCAACCTGCGCGCCAATCCGCGATTCGTGGTTCACCTGAAACAAGGAGTCAGAGTGGACCTGCCCGCCACCGCGGAGCCGGTCGACGAGCAGACACGCCGTCTGGTGATCACCGCTGTCCTCGAGCTGCAGAACCGGCCCGACGTCGCGGCCCGGGTCGGCCGACGCCAAACCTTCGACGAGTGGTTCGCGCGCAGCCCGCTGGTGGAGGTCGTATTCGACGACGAGCAGTTGCGAATTCGGCCGCTGAACGAAAATCAGGAGATGAACAGCCATGCACCAAAACTTGATCAATAGGATCTACATCGACGGTCAGTTCGTCACCCCGCACGGCACGGAGCTCTTTGATCTGCACAGTCCCGCAACCGGACAGGTGATGGGACGGGTCCAGCTCGCCGACGAGGTGGATGCCGGGCTGGCTGTCGCGGCGGCGAAGCGTGCGCTACCGGCGTGGTCGGCGACCTCGCGAGAAGAGCGGATCGACGCGCTGCGCCGGCTTCGTGACGCGGTCGCAGCGCGACTGGAGGACCTCAAGGAAGCCGTCGTGGTGGAGTACGGCGGCCCCGTACGCAACGCGTACCTGGTCGATTCGATCGCCGGCGCTTTCACCGACATGATCAAGACATTGGAAGGCTTCGAGTTCACCCGGCAGATCGGCAACGCGATCGTCGAGATGGCGCCGATCGGCGTTGCCGGCCTGATCATGCCGTGGAACTCCGACGCGTTCTTCATCTCCGACAAGCTCGCGACCGCATTGGCCGCCGGCTGCACCGCCGTTATCAAGCCGAGCGAAATGAGCGCGACCCAGACCCAGGTCCTGGCCGAGGCACTGCACGCGGCCGGATTGCCCCACGGGGTGTTCAACATCGTGACCGGCCGCGGCGACGTCGTCGGGACCACGATCAACCGTCACCCGGACATCGCCAAGATTTCCTTCACCGGCTCCACCGAAGTCGGCAAGATGATCATGCGGGAGGCATCCGACACGTTGAAGAGCCTGACGCTCGAACTCGGGGGCAAGTCTCCGTCGATCATTCTCGATGACGCCGACCTTGAGGAGGCGGTGACCGGCGCGCTGCGGGCCGGTTTCGTCAACAACGGGCAGGCGTGCGTCGCCGGCACCCGCATCCTCGTCCAGGAGAACCAACTCGACGACGTCCTCGCGCTCATCACCAAGAAGGTGGGAACCGACTACCCCGTCGGCGATCCGCGCGACCCGGCAACCGCCATCGGCCCGATGGTGAGCCTGCACCAGTGGGAACGCGTCCAGTCCTACATTCACCGCGGTATCGAGGACGGCGCCCGAATCGTCGTCGGCGGACCCGGTCGCCCCGACGAGCTTCCCGACGGCTACTACGTGCGGCCGACGGTGTTCGCCGACGTCAGCAACGACATGACGATCGCCCGCGAGGAAATCTTCGGACCCGTCCTGACGGTCATCACCTACCGCGACGAGGACCACGCCGTCGAGATCGCCAACGACACCACCTACGGCCTGCACGCCTACATCTTTTCCGGCGACCCCGCCCGAGCACGCCGTATCGCGTCCAGCCTGCTGGCGGGCCGAGTGTCAGTCAACGGCGGTTTCGAACAACTCGCCCCGTTCGGAGGTTTCAAGCAGTCCGGCCTCGGAAGGGAATACGGCAGCTTTGGACTTGAAGGCTTCCTGGAGCCTAGATCGGTAATGCTGTGATAGGCACTCGAACCCCGCGGCTGCTGTGCGTGCGCGTCGAAACGCACGGCAACTGCCTGGCCCGCGACCGAACTCTCGGGTGCCAGGCCGGCGCGATGACCGTCGCAGGAACGGGTCGGTGATCTTTCCTATCTGACGACCATGTACGGATTGGCGGCCATAAGCATCGAAGAAGTCCCTGCCCGATGGGTCCAGCGCCAGACGTCGACGTAACCATACCGACTTTCTCAGGAAATAGCGCTCAGTAGTCGTTTGCTCTCGAAGTCGGCCATCGCGTGTCGGGGTTGCCGTCGCGGTTGCCGTCACTCGCAGCGCAGACCGGTGTGCTGTCGGCCGACCGCCGGCCCAGGGCTTCTCATCGCTCAAAGACGAAGTCGCGCGTTGTCCGCCGTACCCCATAGCTCGGTGATACGCCGGTCGGCGATCCGATACATGGCGAACTCATGCGTCTCCACCGGCGACAAATCGCCGGGGACACCAAGGAACATCTGATGCCGTGTGCCGGTGTCATGCAAGTGGACCGCGAGCCACGGTGCCTGCTGCACCACGTGCCGCAATTCCCAAGCATAGTCAGGGAACACGGCGACCGTCTTCCTGATGTCATCCACGTACTGCTTCCTCGTTCGCTGTACGCCATTCACCAGCACGGAGGAGTGCACGAATCCGGCAATGGATCCCCAATCCCGGTCATTGCACGCGGCAAGATAGGCAATGTACATCTCAAGGATCGCGTCGTCGTTCATTGTCCATATGTACCACCGCACGGTCCCGAGACCGAACTGCACGAATCGCACCATCGACGTACTCTGCCGCCGCACATAAGGCGCGTGGGCTGCGCGTCGCCGCCCGCCAAGCAGGATAGCGGCTACGCTCAGTGATGGCTCGTGCCGGCAAGCAGGTCCCGGAGCTGAGTTCGTCCGTCTTAACCAGTAGTGGCGTGTCGGCGTAGGCGTGCGATGAAGACGACTCTACAGTCGTCATTTTCTGAATGACGAAATAAGTCCCTCGATCACAGCAAGGATCATGAGGGCGCCAAAAGCTCCGAAGATTCCGCCGACGATACGAACGACGGTATAGGCAAAGCGTAGACGTTCCCGCCGCCTTTGAGAAGTTTCGTTACGACGGACAGAGAAGGCGCCGCCAAGCTCCGCCGTGAACCTCGAATACCATGAGGTGAAGCCGCGAAAGTCAGCCGCAAGCAGTGTCCCTCCCAACAGCAAAAGAAGACCGAGGACGCCAAACTCGAGATCTGCCGACACTGCGAAACCTCCTCAGCGATCTTGATCGTACTGCACGTCATCATTGGAATGGCCCGGAGGGATTCAAAGCCCCGCGACGAGGGGGCACCCTTGTGAACGTGCGCAAATGCACGCACTCACATCGGTTACTTCTTTGCCTGTGTGGGGTCGTGACAGGTTGACGTGACTGCACAGCTACTGTCCCGATCCTCGCACCCAAGAATCGAGGCCACTCACCACACCGCAGCGGCAAGAGGTCGCCGAACTCGCCGTCCCGATCGGGCCTGCCGGCACGCATCCCTGGCCGCAGCCGTTGCCGGCACGCTGGTCGGGGCGATTCGACCGGCCCGAACCAGTGACATATGTCCCCGTGCCCGCTGCTGGTGGCGGAGACCATCGCTGACCGGGCCTACGAACACGGTCGTTGTCGCATTCTTTGCGCCGTGTTCGGATACGAGGTGTTTGGAGGCCGCTGACGTCGCCTTTGGGCCAAAGACGTTCGACCCTCGTGAGCCCGCCAGCCGTGTCCGTCGGGGGCGTGGGTCCTGAGTTCGAGTGAGTACTGGACAGCGTGTCGAACGAGCGCCCGCGACCGCGTAGCAGATCAATCGCATGGTTGAACGCATCGACCGGCCTCGCCAAGTCCAACACCCACCTCGGCGACGGTCTCATCAAGATCCATCCCGACGAGGGTGCCCTGCACGAGGTCGGGGGACAGCTCTACCTCGGCCCGCCCAAGTCACCGGCCGCCGTTCGTGACATCCACCTGCCCCCGTTTCTCATCGACCTGCTCCGCGAAGTCATCGACAGCCACGATCACGAGATCATCTTCTGCGGTGGCCGCGGTGCGTTTCAACATGTCGCGACGCATCTGGCGGCCCGCCGTGGACGGCGACGACAAAACCCACACCGCGCCCGTTCTCGAAGGCATGCATTTTCACGACACCCGTCATACGCACAAGACCTGGATGATCGAAGACGACATCCCCGAACTCGCTCCAGCCCGCCTGCCTCGGACACCGCCTACCCGGGGTACGCGGCGTCTACAGCCACGTCACGCCAGCCATGTCGCCCGCATCACCAACAGCCTCGAAACCCGCCCAGGCCCCACGCCCCGCGACGACATCTGCACGCCGCCTGAGCCCAACCCCACGGGCGGACTGGCGAACGACGCAGGCCGCCCACCCCGACCTGACCAAACGAGAAGGCCGGGCCGCACAGTTGTCCGGGCCTTCTCCCGTCCGCGCCCCTGACGGTCCGTGGAAGCAGCCACGCACCGCCGTCCGGCTGGAAGGCCGTCCGGGCTCAGCTTGTGGCAACCGCGGGCCGGCGGAAGGAAATGATCTTGTGCTCCCAATCCGCTCCCACCGTAAGGAGCAAACACCAAAAGCCCGTTACCGATTTCCCGGCAACGGGCTTATGAACTGCGCAAACGTTCGTGGGCGATACTGGGATCGAACCAGTGACCTCTCCGGTGTGAACGGGGTCCGCGCAAGTCGCTGACCAGTGACTTCGTCCTTGACCTGCATATCGGTGACGCCGATGAGAGCCGTTGACGCCCGTTCAGCGCGGCTCAACGCCGTTCCGAGCACCCTGCTGCTCCCATTCTGCTCCCACCCCCGCCGCCACCGTGCCGCTGCACGCCCCGCCATCGACAGCGTAGACCCCGGCGGTCAGGCCGGCAGACCGTCGGGCGTAGAGCAGGACCCGGTCACCCTGAGCAGCACATAACTGTTGTGGACACCGGGATCGTTCTCCACCGCGGCGTTGATGATGAGAGGGCCGCCGTCCAGCGGAATATGAACCTTGCCGATCTTGCCCACTTTCACCGTGGCGTATATCGGGGCCAGCGATTGTTGGATGATCTTCAGGTGGTCGACCGTGGGATGGCCGTCCTCCTGGGCCCATTGGTCACCGGCGAACTGCACGTCCAGCGAACGGCAGGTCGTCGCCCCCTGCTGGAACGCCTTGTGCTCGCAGTACTTGGGCATCGTGCACGCCTCCGCCTCGTCCGTGTAGGCGAAGATCGTGGTGCCCACCTGCTGCGTCCCACCGCAGTCACCGCTGTCGCAGAGGGGGCGCAGATCGACGGTCGAATAGGTGACCGGGCCGTGCGTAACCGGGGTGCCGCCCGAGGACGACGGCGTCTCCTCCGACGCCGGATCGGTCGAGGGCGTCTCGTCGGACGGGGGTGCCTCGGGCTCGAACACGGCATCGGTGGGACCCGTAGTCACCACTGCGGGAGTCGACGGCGCCGCGATCGCCGCGGGAGCCGCGCTCTGCGGTAGGAGCCACGCCAGCAGGGCCACGATGGTGCCGACGACGGCAGCGATGCCTCCGAGGACCGTCCACCTCTCGGTCGCCCCTGCGGTTCTCCACCAGGATCCCATTGCCGCTCCGCTCGATGGTGATCACGCCGGACGACTTCAGCCGGCAGCGACCGAGCCTAAACAGCCGGCAGCCCTTCGGTGAGCGGACTTTTGGGCAGGCCGTGGTGGACAAACGCGGCGGTATTCCGGCTCGGAGACCGCAGCGGTCGAGGGCCCAGCCGGCGGTCACGAAGGGCTTGCCCCGGCAGTGCCGGGCCAAGCCGAAGCCGTTTCGTCGGCGGGCGCTGAGCAGCGTGCGGACCCGGTCGGCACCCGACGCCAGCAGCAGCGTGGGCAGCCGTGGACCGGTCTCCTTGCCGACGAGCAGGCGGTAGAGCAGGACGAAGAACGTCCGCTGCATTGCCTTGAGTGCGGGCGTCTGCTTCACCTTCGGCGGGAGGCCGAGCATCTGCTTGGGTACGCCGTCGCCCAGTGTGGTCAGCCCTTCCAGTGACCAGTGCTCGTCGAGGCCGGCCAGCAGTAGGTCGAGCAAGCGCCGCTGATCGGCGTCGAGCGAGTCGAGCTCGAGGTCGGGCCCCGCCGCAGTGCCAGCGGATCGAGACCCTGGCCTGAACATCAGGCCAGGAACACTTTGACATCAGAGCCGGTGTGAATCCGAGACTCGCGTCGGTACCGGCCCAGGTACGCGGCGACCGCCGCACGTAGCAACCGCTCGTCACCGGCGGCGACAGCTTGATCTTAAAACACGATCAATCTGCGCATTGGCGTGTGTGCTGGTCGGCGCCGTTGGCGCAGCCGCGCTCCGGCGTCGAAAGGTGCTCCCGCGCCGGCGGCGGCTCATCAATCGGCATGCTGATGTCTCTATATAGGAGGCTGGTAGCAAGCAGCTCACGAAAAGCTAAATTGCTGGTGGCGAATCGGCAAACTACCTTCGAACTCTTCTCGATTCGGTGCTCCAATAACGCAGGCGCTGCTTCGAATTTGATCGAACCAATTCGATAGCGGCCCGGGTGTCCGCTTTGCGAATTATTCAAAGCTTGAATTTAGTCGATCTAGTGCTTAGGTTGACGATGCGGCCGCATCTCGGCGGCCGAACAACGCGCACGGGGGAGAAATACGTCAGGGCGGCCTCAGGCTGGCGCTGTGATGAGTACTGCGGAATCCGGCGCAATTTTTTCGTTAAGTAGCGGCTGTCGACTCCATCCCTTCCTCCGTGCCTGCTCTATGGGTGCGGTGGGGCTGAGTCGCGCCCATAAAGGGATGGAATTCGGAATTCATGAGTCATTCTCATCGCAGGTGGTTACCGGCTCGCCGGGCGGCCTGGTCAGCCGTGTCGGCGGGGACGCTGCTGAGTGGATTGTTGGTCGGTGGCGGGCTGTTGCCGGCTTCGGCGTCGGCCGACTGTGGAACGCTGAACCGCGCTGACGAAGGAGCGGCCCAGAAGCTGGCGATCAGCTGCAAAAAGGCAGTCACGGTTGAAAGCGACCGCACGGAGACACAGACGGTGACGGCGAACCCGGACGGCTCCTTCACGAGCACCGAATGGGCGACACCGCACTATGTGCACGAGGCCGACGGCGCGTGGCACACCATTGACATGACTCTGCATGCCAATTCCGACGGGTCGATCTCACCGGTGGCGTCGTCGAATGTTGTCGTGTTGTCGGGCGGCGGTGCGGGCTTCCTGGCCAAGCAGGTCAGTAACGGCAAGGAGTTGGTCTGGTCGTGGCCCGCCGGCAATCTGCCGAAGCCGAAGCTTTCCGGATCGACGGCTACGTATCCCGACGTGTTGTCCGGTGTTGATTTGGTAGTGCGTGTCGATGAGAGCGGCTTTTCCGAGGTTTTGGTGGTCAAGAACGCGGCCGCCGCGACGAATCCGGCGCTCACGCAGATCGGGTTCCCGCTGTCGGGCTCTGCGTTGACGGGTGCGGGGGTGGCCGGGACGGCGTCGAGTGCTGACGCGGCGGTCGACCCGGCCTTCAACATCGGCCCGGCGTACATGTGGGATTCGACGCTGCCGGCGAAGCCGATGCCGGCCGACGCACCGGCAGCGGCCGTGCAGGATGCGACGGTCAGCGACACCGGCGGCCCGGGCTTCGGCGCGCAGCAGTCGGCCGTCCCGACCCGGATGGTCGGCAACAGCCTGGTCCTGGTCCCGGACGCGGCCATGCTGGCGTCGCCGAAGACGACGTTCCCGGTGTTCATCGACCCGAAGTCGAGCGCGCCGCTGCGTTCGTACTGGACGATGATCGACAGCGGTCACCCCTCGCAGTCGTACTGGGCCTATGACCGGGCCAACCACGCGAAAGTCGGCAACGCGGGCGACGGCACCAACATGTACCGGTCGCTGTTCCAGTTCTCGACCTCGACGTGGAAGGGCAAGCATGTCACCGGGGTCGAGTTCCACGACGGCCTCGAGTACTCGTGGGCATGCACGAACACCAGCACTGAGATCCACGTATCGGCGTCGGCGACGATCGGCTCCGGCACGACGTGGTCGTCGAACAATTCGACCTGGGGATCGTCGCTGGACACGGCGTCGAATCAGAACTGCCACGAGGCGTCGGGCGTGGACACCGAATGGGCGTCCTCGGCGCTGACCTCGGCGGTCGCGGGCAAGGCGTCGGCGGCCACGATCGTGATCGGGCTGCGGGCCTCCGACGAGGTCAACGCCGACAACGGCTGGAAGAAGTTCGACGAGACCGCCGACGCGTACGGCGCGAAGCTGTCGGTCACCTACAACACCGCCCCGGCCCCCAGCAACCTGCTGCTGGACGGCACCGCCTGCAAGACCTCGAGCACGAGCCCCGCGGTGCTGTCGACGCTGGGTTTGCCGGCGCACAACCCGGTGCCGAAGGTGACGGTCAAGGATGCCGAGGGTGACAAGTCGACGGTGACGTTCACCTACCCGAAGGCGGGTGGCGGCATCACCACGACCGCGGTTCCCAATGTGACCAGCGGGGCGACGGTGCAACTCACGGGCGGCATTCCGGCGGCGAACATCCCGTCCGGGTCGACCGTCTACTACTGGCGGGTCACGGTCAGCGACGGCACGGACAGTTCGACGACAGCGAACTGCTACTTCAAGATCGACAACACGATCCCGGCCCCGCCGACCGTCGTGAACAAGGACGGCGTGTACCCCGACGACGGTGCCGCTCACGGTGGTGTCGGCAAGTCGGGCACGTTCACGATCACCGGCGCCGCCGGCATCGTGAAATACGTGTGGGGGCCGACCCCGGCCGATCCGTCGAACACGGTCACCACCACCAACGGTGCCCCGGTCGACGTCTCGTTCACGCCGGCCGACGAGGGCGACAACTCCATCCAGGTGATCGCCTACAACGCCGTCGGCACGCCCTCGGCGGTCGGCTCGGTCGCGTTCCTGGTCGACAACGCCGACCTGGCCACCGGCCATTGGGCTCTCAACGGCGACACCACCGACATTACGGCGGCCGGTAACACTCTGACGCCGGCGAGCCTCACGTGGACGGCGGACGGCCGGACCATCGGCTCGAGCGTGGCCCATTTCAACGGGACCAGTTCGGTGATCACCGGCCCGAGCGGCCTGGTCGCCACGGACACGTCGTTCGCGGTGTCGGCCTGGGTGCGCCCGAACGCCTCGTGTGCGGCCTCGCATACCGCGGTCAGCGAGGACGGCGCCCACACCAGTGGCTTCTACCTCGGCTGCTTCAACAACAAGTTCCAGTTCAACGTCATCGGCCAGGACAGCACGACGGTGTCGGCGACGCGGGTGTACTCGATTGCTGCCGCGCCGTTGAATCTTTGGTCGAACCTCGTCGGCGTCTACGACATGTCAGCAGGCAAAGTCAGCTTGTACGTCAACGGGGTTCTGCAGGGCAGCGTTCCGTTGAACGGCACGGTGGCGGGGAAGTTGTGGTCGGCCACCGGCGCGTTCACGATCGGCCGGGAGAAGTTCTCTGACGTGTCCACCGGCTACTGGAGCGGCGACATCGCCGACGTGCAGATCTGGGACCGGGTCGCCTACCAGCGCGACATCGACGCCCTGTCCCCGGCGACCTGGGCCGACCAGTGGCTGCTCAACGACACCGCCGGCATGGACAGCAAGGGGACGCACCCGCTCACCTGGTACGGCAGTCCGCAGCCGGCGTTCGACGACATGAACGTCAGCGGCACCCCGGCGCTCACCCTGTCGTCGGCCACACCGGACTACGCGCTGTCGAGCGGCCCGTCGGTGCGTACCGACGGTTCGTTTACCGTGTCGGCCTGGATCAATCCCGCGGCCGCGACCAACGTCTACCGCAACGCGGTGTCGCAGAACAGCGCGGTCACGTCCAACTTCGGCCTCGGCCTGGACGCGAGCAACCGCTACACGTTCTGGATGCACGCGGCCGACGTCACCAGTCCCGGCCTGAGCGTGGCGTCCTCGGCCACCACCGCGACGGCCGGGCAGTGGGTCAACCTGATCGGCACCTTCGACGCCTCGACCAAGGTCCTGAAGCTGTACGTCAACGGCGTCCAAGCCGGCACCGTGACCTTCGCCTCCACCCAGTGGAACGCCAGCGGCCCGCTGTCGGTCGGCTCCGGGCAGTGGCAGGCCGCCATCGGCTACCTGTGGGACGGCGGCGTCGACAGCGTCGCCACGTTCAACGGCGCCCTGACCGCGACCCAGATCGACAACCTCTACACCCTCAACGACCCCTTCTTCGTCGAGTCCTGAGTCACCACCGCGCCGGGTCGTGCCGCCCATGACACGGCCCGGCGGCCAGTCCAGCCCTCTTTCATTAGTGGAGACCTCGTTGTCTTTGCACATCCCGACGTGGGCCCGGCGCCTGCGACGTACGGCCGGAATCGCCGGCCTGACCCTCGCGGTGACCGTCGGTGTCGTCAGCGTTCCGGCGGCCGCGAACGCCGCCCCCAAGGCGCGAAAAGCACAGATGCAGACCGAGAAGTCGGTACCGGCCGGCCCTCGAGCGAAGATCAAGAAAAGGCCGGCCAATCCGGTCGTGGCGGCGCGCCTGACCGCGCCGGGTCCGGTCGCCTGGCCCGCCGCGAGCGACCGCGTGGTCAAGGTGGCCGGCAAAGCAGCCTCACCGGCGACGCCGATCGCGGTCACCGGGTCGGCGTCGGCGCCGTCGACCGTACGCGTACGCACGCTGGACCACGCGGCTTCGGAGAAGTTCGGTTCGCCGCTTGGGTTCCAGCTCTCCCGGGCCGACGGCGGAACGGCCGGCGGCACGGTGGACGTCGCGGTCTCGTACGACGCGGTCGCCCAGGCCTACGGTGCGGACTACGCTTCCCGGCTGCGGCTGGCGACCGTACCCGCATGCGCGCAGACGACTCCGGCCGCCGCCGCCTGCCAGCCGGTTCCCGTCCCGTCGGCCAATCACCCGGCCACCGGAACCGTCACGGCCGATGTGGCCCTCGCTCCGGCGGCTGCCATGACCACGCTGACGTTGACCTCGGGTCCGAGCGGTGACGCCGGTGACTTCACGGCGACGCCGCTCAAGGCGTCCTCGACCTGGAGCGCCGGCGGCCAGTCCGGCGACTTCAGCTGGTCCTATCCGATGCGCGTGCCTCCGGCGCTGAACGGGCCCGCCCCGGACGTCGAGCTCGGCTACTCGTCGCAGTCGGTGGACGGTGAACTGGGCGCCACCAACAACCAGCCGGGCCAGATCGGCGAGGGTTTCTCGTACGACCCCGGCTCGATCTCGCGTACGTACAAGCCGTGCGCCGCCGACATGGGCGGCGGCGCGACCAACACCACCAAGACCGGCGACCTGTGCTGGGGGACCGACAACGCGACCCTCTCGCTCAGCGGGCACTCCGGTGAGTTGATCAAGGACGACAGCGGCGCCGGCTGGCATCTGAAGAGCGACGACAACACCAAGATTCAGAAGCTGAACGACACCAGCCTCGCCAACGGCGACAAGGACGGCGAGTACTGGCTGGTCACCACCACGGACGGGACGAAGTACTACTTCGGCCTCAACCACCTTCAGGGCTGGACGAGCGGCAAGCCGGTCACCAACTCGGTCAACACCGTGCCGGTGTACGGCAACAACTCCGGTGAAGCGTGCTACGACCCCACCTTCTCCAAGGCGTTCTGCGACCAGGCGTGGCAGTGGAACCTCGACTACGTCGTCGACCCGCGCGGTAACACCGAGTCGCTCTGGTACACGCCGGAGAAGAACTACTACGCGCGCGACAACACCTCGTCGACGGTCTCGCAGTACGTCCGCGGCAGCTACCTGACCGAAATCGACTACGGCACCGACCAGCGCACCACCAAGACCGACAGCGACCTCACCGGCAAGGCCCCGATGAAGGTCGTGTTCGGCGCGGCCGACCGGTGCCTCAAGGACGCCGTCTGCGACCTCGCGCATCCGGCGAGCTGGCCGGACGTGCCGTGGGACCAGAACTGCACGTCGAGCACCTCGTGCAAGGACTTCTCCCCGACGTTCTTCACCCAGAAGCGGCTCGACACGGTCACCACATATGTGCTCAACTCCGGTAAGACGGGCTGGGACCCGGTCGAGAAGTGGACGCTGCACCAGAGCTACCCCGACCCCGGTGACCGTACCCGGGCCGGCCTCTGGCTGGACTCGATCTCGCACGCCGGCATCTACGGCGGCGCGAACACCACCATGCCCGACGTCCAGTTCACCGGCATCCAGCTGCAGAACCGCGTCGACACCCAGAACGACAACCTGGCGAAGATGAACTGGTGGCGGATCTCGTCCATCCTCACCGAGACCGGCGAACTGATCGGGGTCACCTACTCCGCCAAGGACTGCGCGGTCGGCTCGACACCCGCCCCGGACAACAACAGCACACGCTGCTATCCGGTGTGGTGGACCAGACCGGGCAACATGAACCCGAGCATCGACTGGTTCAACAAATACGTCGTCACCAGCATCTCCGAGAACGACCAGACCGGTGGTGGACCACGCGTCTACACCGAGTACAAGTACGACTCGACCGGCCCGATGTGGCACTACGACGACGACAACGGCCTAGTTAAGGACGCCCAGAAGACCTGGGGCCAGTGGCGCGGCTACTCGACGGTCACGACGACCGTCGGTGACGCCGGCGACCCGCAGACGCAGACCAAAACCCTCTTCTTCCAGGGTATGAACGGCGACAAGACGTCGACCGGAACCCGTACGGTCAATGTCGTCGACTCGGCCAAGAAGGCGGTTCCCGACGACGACCCCTTCGCCGGGCAGGTCCGTGAGCAGATCATCTACAACGGGGCCGGCGGTGACGAGTTGTCGGGCGTCATCAACGACATGTGGAAGTCCGCGAAGCCGACGGCCACCCGCAAGATCGCCGGCTACACCAAGTCGGCCTACCACACCGGCATCTCGGCCACGTACAACCGGGCCGCGCTCGACGGCGGCCGCGGCTACCAGCGCACTGAGACCGACACCACGTTCGACGACACGTACGGGCAGCCGACCCAGATCCTCGACAAGGGCGACACCAGCCGCACCGACGACGACATCTGCACGGTCAACACGTACGACCGCAACACCGGCCTGAACATTTTGGACACCGTCGAGCGGATCCAGAAGTTCACCTCGTCCTGCGCCACCCCGGCCAGCGAGAGCGGCGTCATCTCCGACGAGGAGGACAGCTTCGACGGCCTCGGGTTCGGCGCTGCCCCCACCTTCGGCGACATCAGCAAGGTGCAGAAGGCCAAGGCCTGGACCAGTCCGACCAACATCACCTGGATCACGGTCAGCACGTCGGCCTTCGACGCGTACGGCCGCGAGAACGACAACGCCGATGTGCGGGGCAACCACACGGTTACCGTGTACACCCCGGCCTCCGGCGGGCCGGTAACGCAGACGACGAAGACGGCTGGGCCGAACAACTGGGTCACGACCACCGACATCAATCCGGCCTGGGGTCTGCCGACGGACACCGTCGACCTGAACCACAAGCGCAACGATGTCACCTACGACGGCCTGGGCCGGAAGACCGGCGTCTGGCTGGCCAACCGGACCAAGGCGGCACCGGCGAGCCAGTCGGCCAGCGCGACGTTCAGCTACCAGGTCAGCCAGGCCGACAACGTGCCGACCGTCGTCACCACCAAGGTGATCAACGCGACCGGCAACTACAACACCACGTACGCCCTCTACGACGGCCTGCTGCGCGATCGCCAGCAGCAGAAGGCCGGCATCGCCCCGTCGAAGGACTCGGCCGCGGGCACGGTCATCACCGACACGCTCTACAACTCGCTCGGCGAGAAGGTGCGCACCGACGGGCCGTACTTCAACGGCAACGTCAGCGCGTCGGCGGCGCTGGTGGCGCGGCCGGTCAACGAGACCTCGGTCGATTCCGCGACCACTGACACCTACGACGGAGCCGGTCGTGTGGTCGCCGAGTCCACCTTGGTGAACAACTTCACCAAGTGGTCGACGACGACGTACTACGGCGGCGACCACACCGACGTCACCCCGCCAGCCGGTGGCACCCCCACCTCGACGATCACCGACGCGCTGGGCCGCACCGTCGAGACCCGGGAGTACCCCGCGACGACGCCCACCGGCAGCGTCTACAACTCGTCGAAGACCACGTATAACGCCAAGGGCCGGCGTTCGGCCGCCACCGACGACGTGGGCAACCGCTGGACCTTCACATACGACCTGCTCGGTCGCACGATCCAGCAGACCGACCCCGACTCGGGCGACACGACCTCCACCTACAGCGACGCCGGCGACGTACTGACCACCGCGGACGCCAACAACACGGCCGATCCCAGCCACAATCCCGTCCTGGTCTACGACTACGACGCGCTGGGCCGGAAGATCGGCGAATACCTCGGTTCCAAGACCGGCACCAAGCTGGCCAACTGGACCTATGACACCGTTTCCCAGGGGCAGCTCGGCTCTTCGAGCTCGTTCGTCAACGGCAACGAGTACAAATCCGCCATCATCGGCTACACGCCGCTGTACAAGGCGGCCGGCACAACCGTCACGCTGCCGCCGTCCGAGGGCAGCCTCGCCGGCTCATACACGGTCAGCTCGACCTACGACGTCGACGGGTCCGTCAACAGCATCAGCCTGCCAGCCACCGGCGACCTGCCCTCGGAGAACCTCAACTACTCCTACAACCAGGCCGACGGGCATGCGTACAGCCTGAAGACCGACTTCGGCACCACCACCAAACAAATCGTCTACGGCACCCAGTACACCAGCTACGGCGAACAGGCGATCACCACCTTCAGCGACAGCATGACGTCGCCGTGGGCTCAGCAGGTTCTGACTTACGAACCGGGGACTCGCCGTCTCGTCGAGAACAAGACGCTGCACTCGGTCGGCGCCTCCACTGTGGCCGACGTCCACTCGACCTACGACCCGGCCGGCAACATCACCGAACTGGCCGACACCCCGGGCGCCGGCACCTCCGAGATCCAGTGCTTCACCTACGACAGCCTCCGCCGGCTGACCCAGGCCTGGACGCCCGGTACCGACGACTGCTCGGCCACGCCCAGTGCCACCATGCTCGGCGGGGCCGCGCCGTACTGGAAGTCCTGGACCTTCGACGGCACCGGTGTGGACAACAGCACCGGCAACCGGCTGTCCGAGACCACCCATACCACCGGAGGCGACACCGTCGTCGCTTCCGCTTACAGCGACCCCGCGCATCCGCACGCAGTCACGGCGACGACCACCAACGGTGCCGCGACCGGCAGCTTCGCCTACGACCCCGACGGCAACACCACCAGCCGCCCCGGCACCACCGGCCAGCAGACCCTCACCTGGGACCGGCACGGCCACCTCGCCTCGGTGACGGATGCCTCCGGCACCTCCACGTACATCTACGACGCCGACGGCGACCGTCTGATGGAGCACGACTCCACCGGCACGACCGCTTACCTGGATGGGGCCGAGCTGCGGCTGCATACGTCCGACGGCGCCAAGACGGCCGTACGGTATTACAGCTTCAACGGCCAGACCGTCGCGCAACGCAACGCTGCGGGTTTGCAGTTCTTGACCGGCGACGCGCACGGCACCAGCTCCGTGGCCATCGCCGACACCGCCGCCGAGGCCGTGACCAAGCGGTACCAGGATCCCTACGGCAACGCGGTCGGGCCTGCGGTCGCATGGACCGGCACGAAGACCTTCGTCGGCGGTGACCAGGACACGACCGGGCTGATCCACGAGGGCGCCCGCGAGTACGACCCGGCGTTGGGCCGGTTCGTCTCGGTCGATCCGCTCCAGGACCTCAGCGATCCGCAGCAGTGGAACGGCTACGCCTACGCGGGCAACAACCCGATTCTCAACACCGACCCCAGCGGGACCATGTATCCCGCGGACGGCGGTGCCGGTTACCAGGGCAAGGCGGTTCCGCCCACGGTACACAACCCCCGCCTGGGCAACATTCTGGACGGCATCTATGCCCGGTCCCAGACGAGGGCCGAAGGTCTGGCAGGCGACGGAAAGCTGGGCACGGCGATCCGGGCCGAGATCACGGGTGGTCGGATGGTCCGGGGCGGTGGCGGCACCGACAGCGACAAAATCAGATGGCACTACCAGAAGGGAGCGGAGGAATTTCAAGCGCTCAGTAAACTACTGAATGGTGACCGGAAAGCGAGTTTAAACGGAGGATCTGGGCTCCTGACCGATGCCGAGCGAGAAATCGCACTCAGCGAAGCAAAAGAGCTGTGGGACGCCTTGAATACCGACGAGGGAAACAGCGGATTTACCGCAAGGATGTCTGAGACGGAGTCCGGCAAGGCGTCGCTGGAAACCGGAAAGCGTATTCTGAAGCTGGCGACCGAAAATAATCCCGCAAATGCGGAGATCACCGGCGCCACCTACGAACCGAGAATTCGTGACGGTGAAATCAAAGGGATGTCGCAGACTTCCGGCGCGAAGTTCTCGGGCGTGGCCGGCGCTCTCAGCGTCGTCGGTGACATCGATATGGCCCATCAGTTCGGTAAGGCGCTCTCCTCGGACGACCCCAACGCCATCCCGGAGTTCGAATGCAGCATGGGCATTCCGTGCGCCGGGCCGATCGGCACGGACAATGCGGGAAATGTCTACACCCGGGACAATCAAGGTAACGTTCACGTGACCCCTGCGGCGTGATCGCAAGTTCGGTGGGTCCTGAAGCGGCAGGCGTAGAGGAAGGTGCCATGGCGGGAATTCTTGGCGACTTCGGTGAGCTAGTATGGAGGCATTTCTGGGAGGCTAGAGAGCCGATCGTCGAGTTGATTCGTCTCGCCGTGTGGGGCGAGACCGAGTTCGACGATCCTCCTCAGCAGCCCCTGTACTCCGAATATGTAACGCAGGTGGTGGGGCCGATGTTCAAGGATCGGCTTGGTCATGTGCCGCTCGACCGGGACCTTCTCGAGCGATTTGCCCAGTTCCTCCGGGCAGCGATGGCCGTCGAGGGGGAGCAGAAGTTCGCGTTCGACTACGCCATCGAAATGCATCTGCTCTACCTGATCGACGACGCACCGGCGGCGGCGGCCATGAGGGAGGTTGATCCCGAACTGGTCACCATGGTCCAGCAAAGGTATGGCGTCTGGCTCGACCGCTGACGTGTGAACCAAACAGGCGAAGCTCCGGCCGATCGGCCGGAGCTTCGTCGTTTACCGGCTAGCCGAAGGGCTGCAGGAAGCGGTGAAGTTGCGCTCGGCTGGTCCGGACCTTGATCGCAAAAGGTGTCTAGACTCGGTTCAGCCGATCGTAATATCCAGCGGCGATTTTCAAGGCTTCGTTCAGCGCAGCCGGCGCCACGAGGACGGCCGCGCTTCCAAGACGTCTAAGCTGGCGACCGTCTATCCGAATACGCGACACCAGTTCAACGGTCGGCCGTGGCGACGCTGCCGGTGCCATGGACGGTGGGCGTGCTGGCCGACCGGAGCGATGCCCAGATCACGGTCACGGCGCAGGTCAACACGAACCAGGACCCCGCGATCGCGTACCTCTACCTCGACGAGTCGACGCCGGTCGACGTCCTGTTGTACTCGTCGATGGCCGACACCCCGATGGGCACTGAACACCACGCCCTTCTTCCGGCGCGTGGACAACGGATTCGCCGCGCGGTCGACGCTCCAGGTCGGCGAGCGGCCGACCCCGAACGGGTGGTTCGTGGGATCGTTCCTCCTCCCCGGCAACTTCCGCAAGGACGACGGCGTCTATTCCGTGCGGCCGCCCTCGATCTTCGCCCGGGGCTCGGAGGACCAGGCCGCACTCCAGGGCTATGCCTGTTGGCGCGCAATGCCAGCCTGGACGCGTCCACAATGGGAGTCGCCCGGGCGATGACCGTAGTGGCCTTTCCTACGCTGGCGATGTAACTTCGTGGCTCAGGGTGCCACCGACACAGTTGCAGCCAGGGCGCGTCAGGCGGTACGGGCTGCGCTGCGCACATGGAGGCGGATCGCGCCGAGGCAATGAAGAGGTTGAAGTCACTTAACAGTGAGAGCCGCTGAGGACGGTTGCCAGCAGCTGCATCGCCTGTGAGATCGGCTCGGCCAAGTCCTCACGCCCAGCCAGGGCCCTCAGCAAGGCGTATCCGTCACGGCCCGGGAATCGACCAACGCCTCCCGGGTGGCCGGGTCGTCCCAATCTACGACGGGTTTCGCCGCGCTGGCGTAGTCGTCGGCGCAGCTCAGCGCCGCCCGCAGCAACCGGCTCAGGTCCGGCCCGGCCGTTTTGAGTAGACCGCGGATCGCCGAGCGGATCAGCGTGACGGTGTCCATCGTCGCGACCGCGTCATACAACGGCGTGGAATCCAGCACCTGCCGCCGGCCCAGCAACCCGGCCTCCCGCGCCGCGGCGAACGCGACCTCGAAGATCCGGTCCGGGCGATCCGAGCGGCGCAGCCGTTCCCGCATATCGACCAGCACGGTGTGCGCGAACCCGGCCCGGCCGACATCCCAGCCACCAGCCCCGGCCGCATACCGCCAGCGGGCGTCGAAGGTGAACCGGTCGACCGCCTCGCGGTCTGACAGCCCTTCCAGACGCTGCAGGACCATCACCACCGCGACCACGGACGGCGGCACCTACGGGCGGCCGACCTGGGCGAACAGATCGCTGAACAGGCCATCAGGAAACAACCGGTCACGATTTTCGTGAAGGAATACGAAGATCGAGTTCGACGGCAACGTCACCAACAGCCTCGAAACCCGATGGCACGCCGCCCAGGCCCACGCCCCGCGACGACATCTGTACGCCGCCTGAACACAACCCTGCCGGCTGACCGGCGAACGACGAAAGCCACCTACCCACCATGACCAAACCGAGAAGGCCCGGACCGCCCAGTGGCCCGGGCCTTCTCCCGTCCGCGCCTATGACGGGTCCGCGGAAGCAGCCACCCCCACCTTCTACCGGCTGCAAAGCCGTCGGGGTCAACCGGGGCCAGCGGAAGGCAAACGATCTTGTGCTCCCAATTCGCTCCCATTGTAAGGAGCAAGACGCAAACAGCCCGTTACCGATTTTACGGCAACAGGCATGTGACCTGCGCAAACTCTTGTGGGCGATACTGGGATCGAACCAGTGACCTCTCCGGTGTGAACGGAGCGCTCTCCCGCTGAGCTAATCGCCCTCAACGGGACCAGACTCTACTAGACGTGGCGCCCGCGCGGCGAATCAGGGGTCAGTGACTCGCCAGCCAGTCTCGGCTTTCGGCGATCAGGTCGACGCCGAAGCTCAGGCGGACCGAGCCCCAGACGACGGCGCCGACGAAGAGCAGCCCGACGGCGCCGATCACGGCTCGTGCGGGCCAGGACCGCCGGCCGACCCATCGGGTCCAGCTTTGGACCTGGCGTTTGGTGAAGTCGAGGAGTTTTTTGGCCCAGGTGAACTCGATGGCCCAGATGGCCAGGCCGACAATCACGATCGCCCAGCCGGGGCCGGGGAACGGGATCAGGATGATGCCGAGGGCGATGACCAGAGCGCCCAGAACTCCGACGCCGATGCGCAGGGCGAGGCGGCCGGTCGGGTTGGCCCGGATCTTGTTGAGGATGCGTCCCGGCGAACGATCTTCGTCCGCTTCTGTGCCCATTTCATCCCCCAGTGTTCCCGGGCCCCGTCACTACCCGGGAGGAATGGACGTTACCGGAGTAAGTCAACTGCTGGACCACCCGACGCCGGGCGGAACCGAGTACACGGGCAGAACTGGACAAGATATCGCTTTTCATCTTGTGCGAAGAGCTTTTCGGGATCGTCTTCCCACTACTGGGTGAGATCAGCGTATGGCGGAGCGTAATGACAGGGATCACCTGAGTATGGGAAACGCGGGGTTCACCAGCCTCGCAGCGGTGCCGGGGGGAGTTCGTCCATGAGTACCATTCGTCCAACGACCGTCGAGGTCGAGACCTCGCTGCGGCTCGTAGCGCCTGATGCCACGGCTCTGCCCGTGCGCGCCAGTCTCCGCTACGACCCGGCGGACCCGTACGCGGTCCACGTGTTGTTCCACGCAGAATCAGCCGGTGGGGAAGCCGTGAGCTGGTCCTTTGCGCGGGAACTGCTCGTGACCGGGCTCGATGAGCCGGCGGGTATCGGCGACGTCCGGGTGTGGCCGTGGGCCACGCCTCGGGGGGATTTCGTCGCCTTGGCGCTGTCGTCGCCTGACGGCAACGCGCTGTTCGAGGTGCCGCGAAGTGTCCTGGTCCGATTCCTGCGGCGCACCTATGTGGTGGTGCCCCGCGGACGGGAATCGGAGCATCTGGACGTCGATGCGGCGGTGAACCGGCTTCTCGCCGGGCGTTAAGGAAATCGCCGAGGGCGATCCGCTCGGACACTGCCGGTCCGGACGGGTCGCCCTTTCCATGCATGAATCCGACACTAGGGCGAATAGCGGAATCCGCGGGAAGAAACGCTGGATATTCGGGCAACTATTCACCCGGCCCACGTTTCCCAGGGCAAACGAGGGGCGAACACATGGTGCGCCCCTTGTCAGCGCCGGTTACGGTCGGCCCGATGTCCTCTGTTGACGAGATCGCGGACATAACCGCGCCGACGATCGTCCCGCCCGGCTGGGCGGGCGTCGGTACCTGCGCGCTCGACGCCGACGGCACCTTCGGGCCGCGGCTGCTCTCTCACCACGTGCTGATGTTGACCACCGCCGGGCACGGCCTGGTCGAGGTCGACTTCACGACACTGAACTGCCGGCCGGGCACCCTGCTGTGGGCGCATGCCGGCCAGGCCCTCCGTCTTCCCACCCCGGGTCTCGACGCCTCGTTCGTGACCTTCGAGCCGCGGCTGGCCCGCCAGCCCGAGCCGGACGGCGTCCGGCACTGGCAGCTCGAGGGCGAGGACGAAGACGCGGTGATCAGCGACTTCTCCCAGCTGGCGGTCGACTGCGAGCGACATAGCCCGGGGCCCCTGGCGGCCGCTCTCCTCCATCACCAGCTGACCGTGCTCCAGCTGCGGATCGCGCTGCTGTCCGAGCACGACGGCGCCGGAGCGTCCGGGCCGGAGACGCGCACCTACGCGCACTTCTCCCGGCTGCTGGAGGAGGGCCATCCCAACAGCCGCCGGGTCGAGGACTATGCGGCCGATCTCGGCTGCTCGGTGCGGACACTCACCCGCGCGTGCCTCGCGGTCACCGGGCGTACGGCGAAGCAGGTCGTCGACGACCGGGTCTCCCTGCAGGCCCGGCGACTGCTCGCCTGCACGCCGCTGTCGGTCGCCGAGGTCGGCCGCCACCTGGGCTTTCCGGAGCCGACCAACTTCGGCCGCTTCTTCCACCGCGAGGTCGGCACGAGCCCGGGCCAGTTCCGCTCCGAGGCGGTCTCCAACGGGCGGGCGACGGTGCCCGCGCAGCGACGATCGCCTGACTGACGGTAATTCCCACAAATCCGTGGGGTATGTGCGTCGTCGATCACCCGAAGGAGCATGATGGGTGAGTGCAGATCTCCGCGCGGGGCGACTATGCGGTCCGGGCCGCCCTCAGTTTGGCGCAGGCCTACCCGTCGCTGATGTCGGCCCAGGCCATCGCTCAAGATCAGGACATGCCCCGCAAGTTCCTGGAGGCGGTCCTCGCCGATCTGCGGCGCGCCGGGGTGGTGCGGGCTCAGCGCGGCGCCGAGGGTGGTTACACACTGTCGCAGCCGCCGCGTGACGTGACGATCGGTCAGATCCTCCGGGCGGTCGACGGGCCGCTCGCGGGCGTACGCGGTCTGCGGCCGGAAGAGACGCGCTATGAGGGAGCGGCGGAAAACCTGCCCAACCTGTGGGTGGCGGTGCGCGCCGCGGTCCGCGAGGTGGTCGACGAGGTGAGCCTGGCCGAGCTGATCAGCGGCCGCATGCCGGCTCACGTCCGCAAGCTGACCACGCGCCCCGACGCCTGGCAGCCCCGCTGAACCGAGCGGTTTGTAAAACTCGCAGAACGGGAACCGGTCGCCCATCCGACGAACCACTTGGGAGGGACGACCGATGGCCCTTTTGTTCCGAAGTCGCAAGAAGTTCGGGCCGCTCATCCTGAACTTCACCGAGCACGGCTTCTCCTCATGGAGCATCAAGATCGGCCGCTGGTCGTGGAACTCACGCACCCGCGCCAACCGCGTCGACCTGCCCGGCCCGCTCTCCTGGCGCCAGAACAAGTCGCGCAGCCGGAGCTGACCAGCTCCGGGGCGAAAGTGCCCCGGAGTCAGGCTGCCTCGATCACGACGTCGCCCCCGAGCCGCCCGTGCTCGGGGCTGCGCGTCACCGCCCCCGAGTCGATCAGCGTGTGCAGCAGCCGCACGGCGTCCGCCGCGCGATAGATCGTCTCGGTCAGCGCGTACGTCTTCAGTTCGGTGACGGTCGCCGGGCCGCTCGCGGCCAGGTGGGCCAGCACCTCGCGGCGCAGCGGCCCCGGATGCGGCGTCAGCGAGATGTCGATCAGATGCCGGTCGGGGTCGCCCGGGTCGCGGTAGCGGACGCCCGCGTATTCGTCGACCGCCCACAGCGCGTCCTTGAACCCCTCGAGGCTCTTGCCCGAGGTGGTGCCGAACGCGAGCACCTGCCCGGGTTCCTCCCCGGTCGCCATCTCGACCTCGGTGAACAGCGGCCACCCGGCCCGGTAGGCCCCGGCCGACGCCCCGGCCGGCAGGACCAGGAGGACCTCCGCCGGCTTTCCACCGGCCAGGGCGGCCACGGTGGTCGCGGCCGGGGGCTCGCTCGCGCTCGCGTCGAGATAACCCAACAGGGGTACGCGGTGAGCACCGAGCGCCTTCAGCCCGACCTCGAGCCGCTCGTCGGTGCGGCCGGTGATCGTGTGCACGGCGAACCCGGCCGCCGCGCCCGCTTCCTGCTGGGCCCGTTTGAGCCGCTCCTCGACCGGAGCGAGATCAGTCCCGATCACCACCATGGACAGTTCCCGCCCGCGCGCGAGGTCGCGCTGGTCGGCCAGGACGCGTACCGCCTCCTCGGCCGCCGCCCCGCCGTCGGCGTCGGCGTAACCGTGTGCGTAGGCGACCCGCCGCCCGCGGTGCAGCGCGGCCGGGGCCCACGCTTCCAGATGACGAACGAGCAGCTCACGCTTGACTGCGGCAACGGACATACCCGCTTTCTACCGTGTTCGGAAGCCGCAGGCCAGTTCGGGTTTAGCGGCTGCGGACTTGTACCTAACGTATTCGTGTGAGCACTATGGGCTTGTGGCCCCTCCACTCGCCGAACTCACCGCGCAGGCGCAGACCCTGACGTCCGCGGGTGATCTCGCGGGCGCACGGCGGGTGCTGGCGACCGTTCTGCACTCCGAGCCGGCCCCCGATCCGGGCCGGGCCACCCCCGATCTCGCGCTCGCCGCCGCCCTGCACGCCCGCATCCTGATCGCCCTCGGCGACCCGCACGCCGCCCGCATGTGGGCCGGTTACGCCCACGCGGCGGAGGAACGGCTGCACGGCCCGCACGACGAGCGCACGATGGCGGCGGCCGCGACCCACGCCGCGGTGCTCCAGCGGGTCGGGCACTACGGCCGGGCCGTCCAGGTCTATCACCAACTGCTCGGCGACCTGACCGAGGTGGAGGGTCCCGACTCGCCCCGGGTGCTGGCCGCCGAGGCCGACCTGGCAACCGCCGAGCACTCGGCCGGGCACTGCTCGGCCGCCCGCTCCCGGCTGGCCGCGGCGTGGCGGCGGCACCGGGCGGCGTTCGGCGACGCCGCCCCGGCCGGCATCAAGATGCTGGCCCGGCTGGGCTCGATGGAGAGGGAGTGCGGCCGGCTCAGGGAGTCGGGCGAGCACTTCGCGATGGCCCAGGAACTGTGCGCGCGCTACCTGCCGGCCGACCATCCGCTGGTCGCCCAGGTCACCCGGCTCGCCACCGCGCCACCGTCCGGGCGGCACACATGCGGCCGGGTCGCCCAGTCCGCCGGCCCGCAAGACCGGTCCGCCACGCAGCAGCGACCGTCCCGTGCCCAGCCGCACGACCCGCCGGGCACGCAACCGTTCCGCGCTCAGCCGCACGACCCGACGACCACGCAACCGTTCCGCGCTCAGCCGCACGACCCGACGACCACGCGCCCGATCCCGGGCGAGCCGCAGGAGTCGCCGGCCGCCCGGCAAGGGCCGTTCCCCGGCCCGCTGCAAGACCCGGCGACCGCGCAAACAGGACCCTATCCGGGCCAGCCGCAAGGACCGGCGACTGCGCGGACAGGGCCGCACCCGGAACAGGCGCAAGACCGGCCGGCCGGGCGCCGGCGGCCGTTCGGGCGCCGTCCGAGTGCCGGGTCGCAAGATGCGCCGACCGTGCAACAGCAGCCGTTCCCGCGCCGCCCGACCGTGCCCGGCCCCGACGAGTTCCCGCCCGACGACCCCGGCGGCGCGCCCGACAACCGGCCCACCGACCCCAACGGCTCGATCTATCAGCAGCCGCTCTATCTGGCCGACGTGCACCAGGTCCCGGGCGACCTGACCGGCCGCCACGCCCGCGCCGACACGCCGCCGCCACTGCCGGGTCAGCGGGCCCCCGAGTACGGCCCCGATGGCCGGCCCCAACCGGTCGGCACCGCGGCGACCGGCACCCGCACACTCCCGCCCAATTCGGAGCGGCTCCTTCCCGTACGGAAAGAGAAGCCCGACCCGTCGCGCAGCCGTCAGCCCTTCATCCTGGCCGCCGTCCTGGTCGGCGGGGTGGCCGCGGCGGCGGCCGTGGTGTTGCTGACCCTGCCCGACGCGGACGGTGCCGTGGGTCCGAGCGCGCCCGTGACCACCCCGCCGGCCTCGGCGGCGACGACCTCCCCGGCGCCCGCGGCCAGTGCCACCAGCCCGGTCCCACCCGCCGACCCGGGCGCGCCGACCGCGGTCAAGCTGCGCGACAACCGTGACAGCGTGATGCTGAGCTGGCACTACCCGAAGGGCGCCGAGGGCCCGGTGCTGATCTCGGGCGGCCGGTCCGGGCAGCCGCAGCGGGCGTTCCAGCAGCTGCCGGCCGGCACCGACAACTACGTCGTCTACGGGCTCAACGACGCGCAGAACTACTGCTTCACGATCGCCGTCGCCTACGCGACCAACCACATCGCAGACTCGCAGCCGGTGTGCACGAAGAGGTAGCAACCTCGCCGCAACCGTTCTGGTCCCGTTCCGCACCCGCGCGCCCGGACCGTGACCCGTCACGGCATCCTCCCCGACGCTGCTGCTGATCGCCACGGCGGCGCTGCGGGAGGGCCGCATCGGCGAGGGCGGCCAGATCGCCCAGCGGGTGCGCGCCTGGGCCGAGCAGCACGAGCACCCGTTTCTGCTGGCCCGCGCCCTGACCGACCAGATGCGGGAGGTCTCGGCCAGCACCGGCGAGCCGCTGGCCCGCCAACGAACTCGACACGATCCCCGGGTTCGACATGATGAGCGGCCGAGCGCTGCGAGCGGCTGCGGCGGCGGGTCCGCGCGTACGCCTGGGGACCGATCACCGGCCGTCTGCCGGTCACCACCAGCATCGGCGTCACGACGGTGACCGGGGCCGGCCCGGCCGTCGCGGCCGTCCTCTCCCAGGCCGACCGCAATCTGTACGCCGCCAAGCGGGCCGGCCGCGACCGCGTGGTCGCCGATCCCGCTTAGTGGTCTATCCGCCCAGTGCCGCCTTGATGGCGGTGGTGGCGACGGCCAGGCCGATCTGCTCGCCGACACCGAGCGACCAGCGGCCGGCGGCGGCGAGGTGGCGGCGGACCGCGGACTCGTCGCCTCGCTTGGCCGCGTCCTGGGCGGCCTCGACCGCGGCGACCGAGTCGCGCTCGGATGCCGTACGGGCGGCCGCCGCGAGCAGTTCGCGCAGCTCGCCCAGCTGGCCGGCGAGCTCCTTGAGGTCGGCGCCGGTGTTGGTGGTCTGATTCGCGGTCACGTTGTCGACCCGGTTCTGGTTGCCGATGAACCCGGCGCTGACCGGGGCGTTGAAGATGTTGTCGCCTGGTGCCACGGCGTTGCCTCCATTGGCCTGGATCTGCATCACGATCTTGTTGGCGTTGTCGAGCTTGACGTTCAGCACGTCGATCTCCTTGCGGAAGGTCAGCTCGCGTTCGCACCGGCGCAGCGTGTTCTGCAGCAGCATGTCGGTGTCGCCGGTCGCCGGCCGCTGCGAGATGATCCCGTTGAAGACGTTGCGGGCGGCCACGTGCGCCGCGAGGTTCCACTGGTTCCGGGCCCGGCGGATCATGTCGCGGCAGTCCGCCCACCGGCACTCGTCGACCGCCAGCTCGGCCGAGGCCCAGCTCACCCATCCGTTGACCCGGGCCAGTTCCATCTCGTACAGCGAGCGGGCGTTGCGCGGCACCTGCCGGGCCACCGCCTCGTTGAGGATCCGTTCGTAGTGCTCGGCCGCCTCCTGGCCGGAGAGCACGGCGTCCCCGTAGTTGCCGTTCTGCGCCTCCCGCAGCGTCTCCACGAAACTCTGCACCGCCTGGATGTAGCGGATCCCGTCGCCGAGGTCGCGGCGCAGCTCCTCGTATTGCGCGCGGGCCGGCCCGTTCTCCGGGGCGCCCCCGTCGTCGGCCTGGTTGAGCAGCTCGTCGAAGGCCACGTGGGTGTTGTCGAAGGCCTGGTAGGCGCCCTTGAAGTCGCCGTTGCCCATGTGCGCCAGCCCGGCCATCATCTGGCTGGTGGCGGCGGCCAGGGTGTGCCGCAGCGCGCCGACCGGCTGCAACGGCAGGTCGCTGTCGGCGAGCTGGGCGAAGCAGCTCATGGCGGCGTTGAGGTTGCTCTCGGCCCCGTCGAAGTCGTTGGCCAGCCGGCGCTCCTCGGCCCGGCAGGTGAACTGCAGGCCCTCGGCCAGGATCACGTTGCCGGCGGCGACGTCGCGGATGCTCACCAGCCGGCGGACGTAGTCCGGCTCGCCGTCGAGCCGCTGGTGCTCGCGGTCGCAGATCTCCCGCTGGGTGTCGTTGAGCCGCAGGAACCGGCCGAACAGCTCGTCGGCCGCGGCGTAGCCGAACTCCTTCTGCTGCCGGGTGGCCTCGGCCAGGATCATGTCTTCGAGCGCGGACTCGGCCCGGACGTACCGGTCGAACTCGTCGACCCGCAGCTCGGGCAGCTTCTCGTAGTAGCCGACCTCGTCCATCAGGCTGGGGACGTCGTCCAGTTTCGACATCGACGGCGGCATCGGGTTGGGCGCGGTCATCCGGTCGCCTCGCCCAGCGCGTCGACCGCGAACGGCGGTGAGCCGTCGCCGCTGCGGTGCACGAGAATGCGGGTGCCCGGGGCCGGCTGATGCTCCAGGAGCCAGCGGTTGAGCGGGATCCGGACCCACTGCTCGAGCAGCGGGCTGCGAATCTGCCGGGCGCCGAGGGCGGCGCCGCCGCGGACGATCTCGTCGACCACCGCGCGCCCGATCGCCGCCCGGTCGAAGACGAGGTCGTAACCCCGGGCCTGAGCGGCGGCGGCGATCTGCTCGAGGAACTTGTCGCAGATCCCCATGATCACGTTTTCCCGGAGCAGGTCGAAGACCACGATGCCGCTGCCGAGCCGGCCGAGGATCTCCGGACGGCGCAGCCGGGTGGCGAAATGGTCGGCCACCGCCTGGTTGAAGTGCTGCTGGACGGCTTCGTAGGACATCGCCGGATCGGTGAACGTGCGGCGCAGGTCGCCGGAGCCGATGTTGGACGTGAAGATCACGATCGAGTGCGAGAAGTGCGCGGTCCGGCCCTGCCCGTCGGTGAGCCGGCCGTCGTCGATGATCTGCAGGAACTTGTCCATGATCTTCTCGTGGGCCTTCTCGATCTCGTCGAACAGCAGCACGCTGAACGGCCGTTCGAGCACCCAGTTGGTGAGCGTCCCGCCGTGCTCATGGCCGACGTAGCCGGGCGGCGCGCCGGTCAGCCGTTCGGCGTTGTGCTCCTGGCTGTACTCGCTCATGTCGAACCGGCGCAGCGCCGACTCGTCGTCGAAGACCAGCTCGGCCAGCGCCTTGGCGAGCTCGGTCTTGCCCACCCCGGTCGGGCCGACGAAGAAGAAGACGCCCTTCGGCCGGGTGCCGGTCTGCTGCCCGGCCGATACGAAGTCCAGCCCGACCCGGGCGTTGACCAGCACGTCGGTGACCGCCCGGACCGCGGCCGGCTGGCCGATCACCCGCCGCGACAGCAGCTGCTCGGCCTGTTTGATCTTGCCGATGTCGAGCTGTTCCCACGGGTCGTCGCGCAGGCCGAACCGGTGCCGGGCGACCAGCCGCCGGGGCATCGACGGCGGGATCCGGGCGACCTGCGAGGTGACGTTGAGCGCGCCGATGTCGACGATCGTCATGCCGTCGGTGAGGCTGGCCAGCGTGCCGGCCGCCTCGGTCAGCTGGTCGGCGGTCATCTCGTCGCCGCCGTAGTAACCGGCCACGTCGCCCCGCAGGAACGCGGCGCGTTCCGCGATGGCCGGCCGGTCGGCGAGGACGGCCGCCACGTTCGGATTGTCCCGGTGCAGCCAGGCCGGCAGGGCGGACAGGTCGCGGGCGACCAGGATCATCGTGTTGTGGTGCTGCGGGCGTTCCCCGGCCGGCGCCGAGTCGGCGCCGAGCAGCCGCCGCACGTACGCCACCTGGGTCACGTGGTCGCTGCTGAGCTGGGACGCGGTGCCGACGAGCAGGTCGGCCGACTCGACGATGAAGACGCACGGCCGCTCGACCTGGTTCATCAGCCGCAACGCGACCGCCAGCACGTCGATCGCGGTCCGGGGCGCCGCCGCGCGCCCGGCCAGCAACTGCTGCTCGAGCACGTCGGCCGAGGTGACCAGCCGGTTGCGGCGGGTGCCGTCGCCGTTGGCCGGTTCGGCCGGCGGGCGCGCGGGCGGCCGGGCGGCGGCCGGGTCGCCGAGGTAGCGCTGCACGAAGGCGCGGCTCGCGTCGTCGTGGTACGTCAGCCCTTCGACCAGGTTGTACCGGACGATCACGGTGAAGCCGGCGACCGCCAGGAACTCCTTGAGCGCCACCCCGAACGGCTGGTAGCGGTCGTTCCACCGGACCAGGTCGTCGACGTTGCCGTACAGCACGAGGTGCCGCCGCCGCTGCAGCTCGTGGTACGCGCGCACGAGCCATGGCGCGCCGCGCGGTGCCGCCAGCGTCACCATGGCCGGTTCTCCCGGGCCTGGGCGGCGCCCGGTCGGGGGAGGGGAAGTCGCCGCGCCTGGCCTCCGCCCTCCCAGCCGACCGTGCTCAGCACCACCCCGTCCTGGCCGGCCGACCTCTGCAGCAGGTTGATGAGGTCGAGGAGGCTCGCGCAGGCGGCGTCGCCGCGGCCGAGCCGCTGCTCGCGCTGCAGGACGTCCGAGGTGTAGAGCACGCGGTGGCTGTCGTCGGTGTCCGGCTCGACGATCACCGCGACGGTCTCGCCGCTCGACCGCACCGCCCGCAGGCCGATCGCGCCGTCCGAGCTCTCGGTCAGGCTGCCCGGATCGACCGAGAAGCCGACCTCGGGCAGGGCCCGGACCAGCGAGGTCAGGATCGCCCGCCGTTCGGCCAGCTCGTCGATGAGGGCGTCGAGCTGGCGTTCGATGCCGTCGATCCGGCGCTCCAGCCCGGCCGCGAGGCGTACGACGTCGTCGACCTGGCCGGCGGTCAGTTGGGTGCGCAGCATGCCCACGGCCTCGGCCGCGCGGTCCGCCTCGGGCAGCCTCACCTGCGCGGCCCGGCCGTCCTGCCGCAGCTCGGCCAGCCGGGCGTCGAGCTGCTCGATCCGGGCGGCCGCCAGGCGACTCCGGGACTGGTGGTCGGCGCGGGCGACGGCCGCCCGGTCGAGGTGCCGCTGCACCCGGTCGGTCAGGTCGTCGAGGTCGGCGGTGGCGGTGTCGCGCAGCCGCGCGTCGATGTCGGTGGTGCCGGCCGGGTCGTACCGGAGGCGGTCGGCGCGCCCGAAGTCCTCGATCGCGGCCTTCAGCACGGCGATCCGGTGGGCGCTGGTCTGCCGGCTCTGCTCGGCGATCCGGGTGCGCAGCCGGCCGATGCTGCGCTCGGCGCGGTCGAGGGCGGCGCCGGCGGCGGTGATCTCGTCGAGCGTGCCGGCCGTCGTGGCCAGCGCTTCGGCCTGGTCGAGGGTCAGGGTCGTGGTGGACAGGCTGGCCGGCGGCGCCTCGGCGGCGAGGGCGGCGAGCGCGGAGCGCAGGGCGTCCCGGCGGCTCAGCAGGCCGGCCCGCTCGCCGGACAGCGCGGTCCGCCGGGTCTGCTTCTCGGTGTCCTCGCGGCGCTTGCGGCGGGTGTCCCGGTCGCGCTGGAGCCGGTCGCGCAACTGCTGGCCCAGTTGCGCGAAGCTGTACTTCGGGGATCCGCTCATCGGGTGCCGCCGATCCCGAGAGCCTCTTCCAGGCGGCTCCGGAAGCCCGGCACCGGCGGCACGCCCAGCCACTGCAGGTGGCCGGCCGCGCTCACCTCGAACTGCAGCCCGACGCCCGGCTCGGTGCCGTCGCCGACGTCGTCGTGGCGTCCGGTCAGCCGGTGGATCCGCTGGTTGGCCGAGCCCCGCCAGCGCAGGTCGGCGTGCCGGTGCGCGAGGTAGGGCCCGTCGATCAGCAGGTCGAGCCGGCCGAGTAGCCGGCGCTGGTCGTCGGTGCCGCGCCGGCGCAGGTGCTCGAGGGTGAAACCGGTGTAGGCCAGCACCGACAGGTCCCGGCGCGCGCGGACGAGATCGATGAGTAGGGCGAGCGGTCCGGCCTGGGCGAACGGTTCGCCCCCGGAGACGGTCAGCCCGTCGGCGGCCTGCTCGGCGATGCGTGCGGCCAGGTCGGCGACCGGCACGTCGCGGCCGCCGTGCGGCGGAATCCACTACGGACTGACGCAACCGGCGCAATTCAGCGGGCAGCCCTGCACCCAGAGCGCGAACCGGGTGCCCGGACCCAGCACCGTGCACGCCGGATGGGTCTCGGCGACCGCGAGCGTCGGACCGCTCATGAGTTCAGGGCTCCGATGCAGATGAGCAGCACGACGACGCTGACGACCGCGATCAGGACGAGGGTCCGGGTGGAGATGCGCGGGGCGGCGTCCGCGGTCCCGGGAGCGGCCGGAACCGGCACCGGACCGGGCGAGGGGTCGGCGTACGGGGCCGGTGGCGGCGGCGGGTAGGCGAGCGGGGGCCGCGGCCGGGGCACGGCGCCGGCCATCGCCGGGACCCGCTGGGGAACCGGCGCGTCGGGCGGCGGCACCCACCCGGCCGGGGGCGGGAAGTGGTCGCCGAGCCCGTTGCGGATCCGGGCGCACCAGACACACTCCGGCGCCGACCGGTGGTACGCATGCCGCGGGTTGTACCGGCAGCCCATCAGCTCGTAGCCGGCCTGCTCCAGATCGTGCGCCCAGACCCGCCCGGTCGGCCGCGGGGACGGGTCGGCCGCCCCGTCCTCGAAGCACTGCCGGATCAGGTCGCGTATCCGCGCGGGCAGGATCTCGGCCGACATGCTGTCCGCGGTCGGCACCAGCCGGTCCGGCCGGGTCAGCCGGTTGTTGCGCTCCTTGATGTTCTGTTCGACGCTGGTCGACGGCGGCACCGCGGTGGACACGCCGTCGAACGGGTGCTCACCCTCCATGATCAACTGGCAGATCATCACACCCAGCCCGAACAGGTCGTGCTCGCGGGTCAGGCCGCTCTCGTCGAGCACCTCGGGCGCGGCGTACTCCGGGGTGAACTTGCTGCCCCGGAAGAACGTCCCGGTGACCGGATCGGTGAACTGGACGCCGTCACAGTCCAGCAGGGTCACGTGGCCGTGCCGGTCGACCAGCACGTTGGCCGGGCTGACGTCGCCGACCACGATGCCGGCGGTGTGCAGCATGTCGAACAGCCGGCCGACCCGCCCGGCCACCGCGAACGTGGTCCGCCAGGTCGGCTCGTCGAGCAACCGGATGCGGGCGGCGGCGTCGAGCAGGCGCAGCAGCGGGGTGCCCTCGATCCGGGACATCACGACACCGCGCAGTCGGCCCTGGTCGTCCCGCAGGGTCGTCCGCGGCCAGGCCACGTGCAGATGCTCGGGGCAGTCGCCGCCCCAGCGGACCGGGTCGAGCGCGGTCAGCGCGTCCAGCCGGGCACCCTCCCCGGCCGCGCGCTCGAAATCGGAGTAGATCTTGGCGCAGACGTGCGGCGAGTCGGCGACCGGATAGATGACACCCTCGGCGCCGCTGCCGATCTCCTCGTCGATCACGATGTCGACACCGCGGCCGCCGGGCGTGCGCAGTCGTCGCGTCCTCATCGGTGCACCGCCATCACCATCGTCTTGTCGTCCCCGGAGGACGCCGCGAACTCCTTGGACTGCAGCTTGCGGCTGAGTTCGCTGTGGTCCACGCCGGGCGTACGGAAGACGGCGAAATACGAGTCGAAATCCCGGGGCGCGTACGGATGACCGGTGCCGTCCGGGCCGCGGGCCACGTCGAGCATGCCGTCGATGAGGCCGTCCGTGCAGAGCGCCAGCCCGCGCGCGCCGGTCTCGACGATCAGGCCCGTCCGTACGTCGTGGGCCCGGCCGGCCGACGTCATGAAGACCGTCTCGTTAGCCGTCTCACGGTCCGACGGGGGTGGCACGACCAGGTGGGAGCCGCCCGGGGAACGCTCCATGACCAGAAAGCCGTCACCGACGCAGACGTACGAGAAGAAGGGCGGATCGGCGACGACGGCGAGAAGTGTGGTCGCGAACTCGGACCGGGCGACCGAGCTGACCCCGGTGGCGGTGGGCCGGGCCCGCAACGGCGTGATCGCCCGCTCGACCAGCTCGTCGAACTGGGCCAGGCACGCCTGCGCGTACAGGTCGGTCGCCTTCTGCCAGGCCGCGAGGGTGCGCGGCGCCCGCGCGAACACCTGGTTCGCCGCCTCCCAGGCGGCGTCCACCGACAGCCGGGAACCGTGCGCCGACCGCGGCTGCGACCCGGCCCCGTCGGCGACCGCGAGCAGGTGCAGGCCGTCGCCGACCGGCCCGGCCCGCAGGTTGTCCTGGTTCTCGATGCCGAGGCTGGTGTGGTTGGGACCGGCGATCGACGCGGAGATCACCCGCCAGCCGGCGTCGAACCGGCTACCGGCCATCCCCGCTCGCACCTTCCTCGTCGAGCCAGCGGCGCATCTCCTCGTTCTTGCGGTTGTCCCGCTGGAAATGCTCGTAGATGACCTCGGCGGGCGCGTCCCGGGACTCCGCCTGCGCCGATCCGATGCTGGTCGAGACCAGCCGCAGGACCTTGCTGAAATCGGTGTCGCCGAGCAGGTACCAGGCCTGCGGGGCCAGGCCGCGGAGCACGTCCTGATCGGCGCCGCGGACGCCGAGCGCGAAGAACAGCAGATGCTTGCCGGCCTCGTGCTGGCGGAGCATCGCGGCGACGTCGCGCCAGCGCTCGGTCCGCTTGCCCTGTGGGTCGGTCGGCACCCCGTCGGTGATCAGATGCACCATCGGGCGGTATGCCAGCCCGAGCCCCTCGGCGGTCAGCTCGCCCTTGCGGACGCTGAGCACCTCGAGCGCGTACTGAATCGCCTCGACCATCGGCGTGACGCCGTCGGCGGCCAGCTCGGGCGGGTTGAAGTCGCGCAGCGGCACGAACGGGCGGCTGGTCTGACCGGCCACCTGCCCGCTCGGATCGATCGCCACGACGTGGTCCTTACCGAAGGTGATCATCGCGATCTCGCCCGACATCTGCAGCGCGTCGTTACCGCGCAGCTCGGCGCACCACTTCTGCAGGGCGTCGTTCAGCTCGTCGATGGCGCCGGTCTGGCGCATCGAGAAGGACGTGTCCACCACCAGCGTGATGAGCGTGCGGTTGCGGGCCTGCCGGACGGGAAGGGCGTCCACACTCATCGGTGAACCTCCTCGGTTACGCGACTGGAGACAACGATCGCGTCGTTGCCCGGGGTCATGGTGAGGACCGCCAGGGGCTGCCCTGGATACACCCGCTCGCCGGGATTCTCGAGGTGTGCCCAGAGGGTCATTCCGTTCGCATCGACATATCCGCCCTCGGACCCGAACAGCGTCCGGGCGACGACACGGCGGCCGAGGGCCTCGCGGACGTCGCGGGGGAGAGGACCGGGCGGGTCGGCCGGGGGCGCCGAGACCGGGGGACGCCGCGGCTCGGGTCGGCGGGGCGCCGGGGCCGGGGTGGTCCTCTCCGGGCGCGGCTCGACGGCCCGGCGGACGTCGTCCGGAATACCTTCGGCGGCGGTCGACTGCACGCGCCAGGGCCAGTACCGCCAGCGGGTGGACCGGGCCGCGAAGTAGAACGACCCGGCCGCGATGATCGTCATGACCAGACCAGCCTCCAAAGCCGCCGTGCCGTCGAAGTCGTCGCCCGCTTCACGGTCGGCGATGCGTACGAGGCTCCCTTTCGACGGCGGATCGCCGGAGCCGAACAGACCGTTCACCGTCGTGATCGGATCCACGCCAGGGGGCACGTCGACGCGATTGGTGACCTTGCGCAGAATCGGACAGGATTTCGGGAGGGTGACGTCGGTGCATCCGAAGATCAGCTGGTTATCGGCCGACGGCATGCTGATGATCAGCCAATCGGCGCCATCGACCTTGTCTTTCTCGAGGGCTTTGGCGAGCGCTCCGTCGTCGATCGGATTTGTCTGAAGATTGACCAGCGCGACCCGCACATCTTTCCCGTCGGCGGCCAGCGCTCCGGTCGCCAACGGTGCCAGGATCAGGATCGCGGCGGCGACCACCGCGATCCCGGCGAGCCACAATCGATCGGCCGCGGTTACCTTCATGGGGCTCAAGATAGACCCGCGATCGACTACCCCGATACGCTCGGACAGCTTCCGGCAGCACGTATGACCGAACGGTCAATTGCTTCCGATCCGATTCGGCACGCCAATCCGGCTACCCTCGATGATCGTCTTTTCCGATCCCCGGAAATCGTGAAGAATAACCGCGGCAATCCGATCATCAATCGGGCCGGAAAAGATTGTGGTCAGGCCTCGTCGCCCGTGCCCAGCTGGAAGAGGACCTGGCTGCCGGCGCGCCGCGACTTGGCGCGGTACATGGCTTCGTCGGCGGCCCGGACCAGCGACGCTGCGTCCGCCAGCGGGGCGTGGTGCGCGTGCGCGATGCCGATGCTCGCGGTGACCACGAGATGGCGACCGGCCAGCCAATAGGGCTGGTTGAGCGAGGCCTGGATCCGCTGGGCCATCGTGGCCGGAGCGTGGTCGTCGTCGAGCGCGTCCAGCAGGACCAGGAACTCGTCGCCTCCGAAGCGGCCCGCCGTGCCGTGGTCGCCGAGCCCGGTGCGCAGCCGGTCGGCGACCTCGACCAAAACCTGGTCGCCGACGGCGTGGCCGAACGTGTCGTTGATCAGCTTGAACCCGTCGAGATCGACGAAGAGCACGGCCACGTCCGGCCGGCGCTCGGGCCCGGGCGCGATCGCCGCGGCCAGCAACTGCAGGAAATGCGCGCGGTTGGGCAGCCCGGTGAGGTGATCGTAGAGGGCGCTCGCGCGCAACTGCTCCGTCTGCTCCCGGAGGGTACGCAGAACGGCCTGATAGTCGAGCGCGACGGTCAGGAGCGCGGCCCACTGGTTGATCGGCTCGCGCCCGGTGGCCGCCTGGAGGTCGACCCGGTCGACCGTCGCGAGCAGTCCCCAGTCGCGGTCCCGCACCCGCACCGGCACGACGAACGTCAGCGTGCCCGGCTCGGCGCGGGCCGCGTCGAGGATCGCCGGCGGCGGGAACCCGCTGGCCAGAACCGGTGGCAGAGCCGAGGACGGGGCCGGGCGGCGGAAGTGGCCGACGATGTCGAGCCTCTGGTCGCCGGGGCCGGGCGTCTCGGTCCACAGCCCGAGGCAGCCCGCGCGGGCCGAGGTGCGCCGGAGCCAGCCCAGTTGCCGGGGATCCTCCTCGTGGCTGCGGAGCAGGTCGAGGCTGATGTCGTACTGGCTGCTCAGGGCCCGCCGGAGCCGGGTGCGCTCGCGGTACTGCGACCGGCCCTCGGCGCGCAGCGTCTCGGGCGCGCGCACCGCGTCGGCCTGGCTGTCCGGGAACTCGGGGGCCGGGCAGCCGCACGACTCGCGGACGACCAGCCGCGTGGCCACCTCGTGCCGCACCGGCCGGCCGCCGCTGCCGTCCATCGCCGACAGCAGTGCCTCCGCCGCGGTGGACCCGACCTCGAAGAGCGACTGTCGGATGGTGGTCAGGCGCGGCTCGGTGAACGACGCGTCGGTCAGGTCGTCGAAGCCGATGATCGCCTGGTCGGCGGGGAGCCGGCAACCGGCCGCCGTGAGCACCCGCATCACGCCGATCGCGTTGAGGTCGGTGCCGGTCAGCACCGCGGTCGACGGCAGGCCGGCGGCGAGCATCGCGTGGGCCGCGCCTTCGCCGCCGGCCTGCTGGTTGTCGACCGCTTCAAAGATCAAACCGGGGTCCGGCGCGAGGCCGTTGTCGATCAGCGTTTGACGGTACGTCTCGTAGCGCTCCCGCTGATCGAGAGCGCCCATGAAGCCGGCGAACGCGATGCGCCGGTGCCCGTGCCGGATCAGGTGCTCGACCGCCGCCCGCACCCCGACCCGGTTGTCGGGAAAGACCGTCGGGCACTCCAGTTCGGGGTAGTCGTGGCTGACCACGACGACCGGCCGGCCGGTGGCCTGGATCTCGTGCAGGTATTTGGCGCTGGCCGCGTTCACGATGACGACGAAGCCGGCGGCGTGCTCCCAGGCCAGTGGGTGCGGCGGGTGCGGAGGCTCGATCAACTCCAGCTGATCGGTGCCCGCGTCGAGGGTCTGAATGGCGACCACCGCGGCACCGGCGCCGGACGCGACCCGGGCGATCCCCTCGATCACACCGCCGAAATACCACCCGCCGAGGAAGGGGGAGAGCACGCCCAGTACGGGCCCGTCGGCCATCGTGCCCCTTCCCCACGCCACGCTACGCAGGGCAGACCCTACCGCTACTCCGCTCCTGTTTCGTGATCCGTGATCCTCCTAGCCGCCGTGACCGCCGTTGCTCTTGTCGCAGTCGGTGCCGATGACCTGGAGGAAACAATCGTTGGTGTCCGCCGGCGGTGGCGGCGGTGGGGCGACGCCGTTGCCGAACCTCGTCGGGTCGCCGGTCTTCTGGCGGGGCGGGAAGTCCTTCTTGTCGTACCCCTTCGCCTTGGCCGAGGCGTTCAGGAACATGTCCCAGATACGCGCCGGGGTGCCGGCGCCGGCCATGTCGCGACCGCCGTACTCCTTGGGCTCGTGCATTTCGAGTTTCTTGCCGCTGGCGCCGACCCAGACCGTGACCGCGAGTTGGGGAATGCCGCCGACGAACCAGCAGTCACCGGACCCGATGTGCCCGTCCCGGCCATCGTCGAACTCCCATGTGCCGGACTTGGCGATCGACTCGCGACCGCCGTTCAGATCGCGGCCGTCGGCCTTGACCACCTCGCCCATCACGGCCGACTCGTTGGACATCGTGTCGGCGGTGAAGACCCGGTTGCCGCTGGTGTTCTCGGTCAGCAGCGTCTCCTTCGCGCCGGTGTCCGCGTCGACCCGGGTCACCGACTTCACGAAGTGCGCGTTGTGGTGCACGCCCTGGTTGACGATGGTCGCCACCCCCTCGGCGTGCTCGAGCGGCACGACGCGGTACTGCCCGAAGGCGACCTCGTTGTCGAAATAGCCGGACCGCGTCCAGGTCTTCTCGTCGGTCCTGGTCAGGTCGACCGGGGTGTGCTTGCCGTCCTGGAAGAGATGTTTGAGCCCGGCCTCCTTGGCCGCCTGGATCACCTTGCCGCGGCCGATCGCGTCCGCGATCCAATAGAAGGGGAAGTTGTACGACTTGATCGTCGCCGTCTCCAGATCGCAGTCACGCCCGTTGCCGTCGCACAGCTCACCGGGGTCGGCGCCGGCGTTGTTGATGACGGTGTTGTTGCGCCGGCGCCGATCGGCGTCCCATGTGGAGTCGAAGGACAGGCCCTCCTGCAGTCCGGCGGCGAGGGTATAGATCTTGAAGCTGGACCCCGGGGACTGGCCACCGTTGATCTCCGTGCCGTCGCCGGACAGGTAGCCGGCGTAGTCGAGACCGTTGGGATCGTCGCCGCCGTAGTAGCCGAGCACCCGCCCCGTCTGCGGATCGATGCCGATGACCGCGGACTGGTACTTCGAGCTGAGTTTGTGCATCGGCGAATCGGCGCTCTTGCGGGAGCCGGCGTTCTCGGCCGCCTTCTGCACCTGCGGATCGATGGTGGTGGTGACGGTCAGGCCGCCCTGCTCGAACGCCGAGTCACTGATCCCGGCCGCGTTGAGCTCCGCCTTCACATGCCGGATGACCATGCCGACCGGCTTGTCCGCCGCACACGTCTTACACGTATCCGTACTCGGCTTGCGCACCGCCGGATACTTACGCTGGTCATACTGCTGCTGAGTGATCCAGCCCATGTCCAGCATGTTCTTCATCGTGTATTCCCACCGGCCCTTGGCCCCGGTGAGGTTGTAGTTCGGATCAAACCCCGCCGCACCACCCTTGACCGGATACGGCTGCTTGATGATCGACGCCAACACCGCCGCCTCATACGCGGTGATCGCGTTCTTCTGCCCCGCCGGCGTCGTCACCGACTTACCGAAATAACCCTGCGCCGCCGCCTCGATCCCCTGCCGACCCTCACCCAGATCGATGTAATTCAAATACATCCCCATGATCTGGTTCTTGTCGTACTGCGACTCCAACTTGCGGGCGATCACCGCCTCCCGCAACTTCCGGTTGATACTGATCGCCTTCAAATTCGCGACATGCCGCGCATACTGCTGCGTGATCGTCGAAGCACCCTGCGTCGCGCCGCCGGTGAAGTTGTTCCACGCCGCCCGGACGATGCCCTTCATATCAATACCGTGATGGGT